>CAYWAV010000144.1:0-5866 GCA_964456225.1 uncultured Chitinophaga sp.
TTTAGATCTTTCTTTGGATTATCACAAGCTTGCAAATACTCCGGTAGATGAGTTTGTAGACTTAATGGTAGTTTAATTAATGAAAATGCAATTAAATAAAACAGCATAATGACATTCATAGGTAAAGATATTGAAACCGCAGCTGCAATGCTTGCAAATGACCAAGTAATTGCTATTCCAACCGAAACCGTATACGGATTGGCAGGAAACGCACTTAGTATTTCCGCTGTAACAAAAATCTATGAGATAAAAAAACGCCCGCTCACTAATCCACTTATTATACACCTGCCCGATACAATACAATTAAATAAATATGTAAAAAATATTCCGGCAATAGCAGAAAAGTTAGCTAGACATTTTTGGCCGGGACCGCTCACTTTATTACTGCCAAAAAACAGCGCTATTCCCGATATTGTAACTGCCGGTTTGCCCGATGTTGCAGTACGTATTCCAAGCCATCCTATGGCAATAGAGTTATTACGTAAACTCTCTTTTCCCCTTGCAGCACCAAGCGCAAATCCATTCGGTTATATTAGCCCTACATCGGCAGAAGATGTGAAAAGAATACTATTCAGAAAAATTGATTACGTACTTGATGGCGGATCCTGCACAAAAGGAATTGAATCAACCATTGTGGGTTTTGATGGTGATACCCCTATAATTTATCGAGTTGGAGCAATAAGCCCCGAAGCAATAAAAAAAATTGCAGGTAAAGTTGAAATAAACAATAAGCATATTGCAGTTCCAGTCAGCCCCGGAATGCTCCCTTCACATTATGCCCCTAATACTTCACTGTATTTAACCAACAATGTAGAGGCATTGTTAAAAATATTTCCGCAAACCGGTACTGGAATTCTTGCATTTAAGAATCCATGTCCTTTTATTCCTAAAGACAATCAGGAAGTATTATCTTTGACTGGAAACCTTGATGAAGCGGCACATAACTTTTATAAAGCGATGCATCGGTTAGACAGTTTAAACTTAGAAAGAATCATTGCAGAACGTGTTCCAAATGTTGGTATTGGAATAGCTATTAATGATAGATTAGAGAAAGCATCGAATAAATAAAAAAATGAAACAAACAGATTCCATTAACAATGGTGTATTTGACGATCCGAAACTAAAAGGTAAGCCCCTGAAGCGATTTTTCAGAATGCTTGAACTTGATAAAAAAGACATATACAGGGTTTATGTATTCGCCATTTTCTCCGGAATTATAAGCTTGTCTTTGCCACTGGCAATTCAGGGCATTATAAGTCAGATGATGGGTATGCAATTATCAATTTCAATATTCGTGTTGATTTTTATTGTGAGCATTGCAATATTTTTCTCAGGTGCATTGCAGATAATACAATTGAAGATAATTGAGGATATCCAACGCAGAATTTTCACCCGTACATCGTTTGAGTTCGCTTTTAAAATTCCCCGTTTTAAAATAGAGCGTGTGCTTTCGGTTTATCCTCCAGAATTAATCAACCGCTTCTTCGATATTCTTACAGTTGAAAAAGGATTGCCGAAAATAATTATTGATTTATCTACATCAATAATAACCATAATTTTCGGATTGATGCTGCTTTCGGTTTACCATCCGGTTTTTGTTTTCTTCGGCTTGTTACTACTGATATTTATTTATGTGCTGTTTAAATTCACCGGTAAAAAAGGATTAGAAACAAAAATGGAACAGTCGTCCTATAAATATGCAGTAGCGCATTGGCTTCAGGAACTAGGGCGGTCATTAATTACTTTCAAATTAATGCCATATCCAAATATTGCAATTACCAATATTGATAAAAAGGTGAGCAGTTATTTAGACGCACGTAAAAAACACTTCAATGTTTTAGTTACACAATATACAGCCGTAATAATTTTTAAAACACTTATCATTACCGGTTTGTTGGTTCTTGGCGCATTGCTAGTAGTTAATAAGGAATTGAATCTCGGACAGTTTGTGGCTGTCGAAATTATCATTTTTATTATAGTTAACGCTATTGAAAAACTTATTCTAACGCTAGAGTTTGTGTATGATGTTTTGGTAGGAATGGAAAAAATATCGCAAGTATTATCAATGCCTGTTGAAGAAGGAAAGGACATTGATTTCAATCTGCCAGAGTCAGACAAGGGCATTTCTATTGAGGTAAGCCAATTAAGTTATGCGGCATTTGATAATAATCATAAAGCTTTGGAAAATATTAATCTTGAAATTAAAGCCGGAGAAAAAATATGTATTGTAGGCGGAAATGCTTCGGGAAAATCAACCCTGCTGCATCTTTTATCAGGCATTTATTCCGACTACACCGGCTCCATCAGCTACAATGATATTCCATTACAGAATTTTTCTCCGTCTGATTTAACTAAACAGATTGCCTGCTGTTTTTATAATGATGATATTTTTACAGGAACCATTACTGATAATATTACAATGGGGCAGTCCGGTTTGTTAAACAGCATAGTTGATATTGCAGAACATCTGGGTTTAAAAGAATTTATTCAATCGTTGCCTGAAGGATATGAAACTCTTTTAACTCCTGAAAATCGCAGGTATCCGAAAACATTTATCCAAAAAATTGTTTTGGCAAGAAATATTTGTAAACAACCCAAACTTTTGATATTAGATAATTTTTTATCGCAGTTTGAAGCCACTGAGAAAGAGAAAATAATGAATTTCCTTTTGTCTGAAAAACAACGCTGGTCATTGGTAATTATATCCAACGAAAAACAAATTGCCGAAAAATGCGAGCGGCTTATCATGTTAGACAAAGGCGCTGTTGTGCTGGATACTAGTGTTTTAAGCGCATTGCAAGACAAAAGGGTTAAAAACATTTTAAACTCATAAGCAATGTCAAACAGCGAAAAATATACTATTTCAGAGGAATTGCAACAGTTTTCATCTTTTAAAAAAATTGCAAAAAAAAACACAGGAAAACTTTTAACCAGATGGCTGTTGGGTTTATCAGCTTGTATAATAGTTGTACTATTTCTACCCTGGACACAAAATATTCAATCGCGAGGCAAGGTAACTGCATTAAATCCCGGAGACCGTCCACAAACCATCCATGCAACCATTCCAGGTAGAATTGAAAAATGGTATGTAAATGAAGGGCAATTTGTGAAAAAAGGCGATACGATTGTTTTTATTTCAGAAATCAAAGCTGAATATTTCGACCCTGAATTATTAACCCGCACACAAAGCCAAATTACAGCCAAAGAATCGGGTGTAAAATCGTATGCTGAAAAAGTTGCTGCCATAGACAATCAAATTAATGCTTTACGCGAAAACCTAGAATTAAAATTAAGGCAGGCAAAAAACAAAGTGCAACAGGCTCACTTAAAATTAACATCTGACAGCATAGATTTCAAAGCGACTCAAACCAATTACGATATTGCCGACAAACAATTTAAGCGTCAGCAGGAATTATATACACAAGGCTTGGTTTCATTAACAAATCTGGAATTACGGGAATTAAAATTTCAGGAATCAATGGCAAAAGTAATTTCAGCGGAAAATAAAGTTTTCAGCACTCAGAATGATTTACTGAATGCTAAGATGGAATTGAATTCTATTAGAAATGATTATGCCGATAAAATAGCCAAATCGCAATCAGAAAGAGCAAGTGCATACTCTAGCGGCTTTGATGCCGATGCCGAAGTGGCGAAATTGCAAAATCAATTATCGAATTATTCCATCCGTTCCGGTTTTCGATTTATTACTGCACCACAAGATTGTTATATTAATAAGGCGCTTGTTGTCGGGGTGGGCGAAACCATTAAAGAAGGCGATGACATCGTAAGCATTACACCCGCAAATTTAGAAATGGCAGTAGAAATATACGTGCGCCCGGTTGATATACCATTGGCACGTTTGAACAAAAAAGTGCGAATTGTTTTTGATGGCTGGCCCGCAATTATTTTTTCAGGCTGGCCCAATGCTTCATTCGGAACATTTGGCGGAGTGGTAGTAGCAATAGATCAGGATATTTCCGAAAACGGACGATTTAGATTGTTAGTAGCACCCGATAAAAATGATGTGGAATGGCCCAAACAGATTCGAATGGGCGGTGGTGTTTTCGGAATGGCACTCCTTGATAATGTTCCTGTTTGGTATGAAATATGGCGGCAAATAAATGGCTTTCCACCAGATTTTTATGAGCCGAATGAAAAAATAAAATAACTACTATTCATGCACAATCAATCAATCACTAAAATTTCTGTCAAAATCAAATGTGCGTTTTGCCTGCTTTTTCTATTCTCATTTTTCAATACTAAATCATCCGCTCAGGATTTAAAAAAAGTATTAACATTAGATGATTTTTTTAATGTTGTTTTGCAAAATCACCCACTTGCTAAGCAAGCCAATCTCTTAACACAAGTGGCAAAGCAAAACTTAGTGGTGGCGCGCGGAGGTTTTGACCCGTACTTTTTTTCCAATCTCTATCAAAGACAGTACGATGGTCAAGAGTATCTTTTTCTGAATAAAAGCGGTTTTAAAGTTCCTTTATGGTATGGCATTGACATAAGCGGCTCTTACAATATTAATCGTGGCGAGTTGTTAAACCCTGAACATAGTATGCCCGCAGAAGGCAGGGCAGTATTAGGTATCAGTGCGCCAATAGGGCAAGGCTTGTTTATGGATGAAAGAAGGAGCGTTTTAAAACAAGCGCAGATTTTTCGCGAAGCAAGCGAACTTGAACGCATCGGGATGTTGAATGATTTGCTTTTTCGCTCCACCAAAGATTATTGGGACTGGACAATGCACTATAATAATTACATTATTTTAAACACCGCTTTAACTGCCGCTCAGGAAAGGTTTGAGGGCTTCCGCAACAGTTTTAAATTTGGCGAAATACCTGCCATTGATACTGTGGAGGCATTCACTCAATTGCAGAATATACAATTTAACCTGAACGAGGCGCTGCTGAATTACAGAAATACTTCTTTAACGCTTTCAAATCATTTGTGGTTAGAAAATGAGGTGCCGATTGAACTTACAGATGCTATAATTCCACCGTCATTAGATGCTATGAATTTCAACCCAAAACTAACGCTGGATTCCATTGCCCAAATTACTAATTCCATCGCTCAATACCACCCCGATATAAAACAAATGCAACTTAAAATTAATCAGTTAGACATTGAAAGGCGTTTAAAATTAGAATATCTAAAACCCAAAATAAATGTCAATTACAATCTGCTCAGTAGAGAACAATTTGCATTTAATACAGATCCGCAAACTGGAAATCCTTTTAACACCAATTACAAATGGGGATTTGATATTGCATTTCCATTATTATGGAATCAAGGTAGAGGAAATTATAAATTAGCCAAACTGAAAATTCAGGATGCGGAATATAAATTAGATCTTAAAAACGTTGAAGTAGCGAACAAAATTAAAACTTATTTTAATGAGTTGATTATTCTGAAAGACCAAGTGACATTATATCAGGATGCGACAAACAATTACGCCCGTCTACTCTCTGCCGAAATTATCAAATTCGAAGCCGGAGAAAGTTCCATTTTCCTAATTAATGCTCGGCAAATGAAATTGATAGAGTTTCAAAGCAAGTTATTAGAGGTGAAAACAAAATACCTCAAAGCCTTAGCTGGTGTAGCCTGGGCAAGTGGAACTTTATATAGGAATGGAAAATAGTTGAAAAATGAAACAAACAATACTGATCAAAAACGCCACCATTATCAACGAAGGGAAAACCATTGTCGCTGATGTATTAATCGAAGATGAAATTATCAAGGGTATCGGAAACTTCCCAATAGCTTCCGATTATATCGTTATTGATGGAGAAGGAAAACATTTACTTCCGGGAATAATTGATGCTCAAGTACATTTCAGGGAACCGGGATTAACTCATAAAGC
>CAYWAV010000145.1:0-5790 GCA_964456225.1 uncultured Chitinophaga sp.
GCACAAAATACTTGGTTCGCTTCTGCTGTTACGGCAGGTACTGGGTTGACTGTTACAGTTCCTGTAGCTGTTCCCACACAACCTGCGAGTGTATAAGTAACGGTATAAGTAGTTGTTGATGCAGGCGTCACACTAATAGAAGCGGTTGTTTGTCCCCCAGGAGCCCATGAATATGTTCCACCGCCAGTTGACGGAGATGCGGTTAATGTGGCAGATGCCCCAACACAAATTGTAGGTGAATTTACCGCAAGTGTTGCTACGTTATTTACCGTTACAGTTGCTGTTGCAGTGCTAGAACCGCAGCTTCCTGTAGAAGTAACCGTATATGTTGTAGTTACTGCAGGTGATGCTGTTACGGAAGCTCCTGTTGTGGCACTAAGCCCCGTTCCTGGCGACCAACTATATGAAATAGCACCAGATGCATTCGCTGTAAGCACAGCTGATTGACCCGCGCAAATAGTAGCATTGTTAACTGTTGTAGGAGAAACAACAACACAACTTACAGTTGCAGTACCGAAAAAATTAAGTGGCATCGTAGTCGTAAGTGAACTGTAATTGGACAAGCAAATAAGATATTGCTGACCGCATGTAACGTTTAAAGCCGGCTGAAAATTATTTGCATTTCCGCCTGCTGGAATTGTATTTGCCATTCCAGTAAAACCATTACAGGTTCCATTCCAATTACAGGTGACGGGCGCTTGTGTATTAGCAATAATATTACCGCAAGTTGTTGCAGGATTGTATGCAAACATCGTCCAATCAAGACAAGCAATTGGACCAGGAGCACCAAATGAAAACTCTAATGTCCCAGTAGATGCAATATTAACTACCATCCATGTACTATTCAATTCTCCGGAAAGTAAACAACCCATATCTGGACCTACAGGATTGGTGCTAGGGTTTGAAACCGTTCCAATACCTAATTCATTGATTGCACCAAAACCGTTGGGGTCAATAGAAAAACTCGCATTACTACAAATATTTACAGCCTGCGAACAATCACTTGCAACCACCGGTGGTGGCGGTGGTGGCGGACAAACCCCACAACTAATGTTTGCAGAAAATCCTGGTGCATTTATAATAAAATCAGAAGTAAACACAAGCGTTAAACAGCCGGTGGTCGAAGTGATTGTTCCGGGAAGGGCCGTACCTGTGAAAGGACTACCCGCGACTTGAGGCGAAGCTGTAGTTGGACCATTGTATACATACAAATAATCGAATCCACTTTCAAGATTGAACGCTGTAAATGTGAGACTAACACAGTTTCCTGCATTGGAGCAAAAAGTTTGAGTGTTATTAGAGCTATTGGCATAAGGCCCTGCACCACCTGGATCCAAAAGGGTTCCGGAACAACCATTGACAGTTCCGCCTGTCATGGTAATGGTTTGTGCATCAACAAAAACAGTTGTTAGCAGTACAATAAGAAGGAGTAGTAATTTACGCATAGTCTTTTAATTTTTAGATGCTGCTAATTCTTTATATTTTGTCTGAAGCTCTTTTCTGGAAAGCAATTCGATGGTCGCACCATTTCTGCTAAGACCCGTTTTGGCTCTTTTATCTTCCTGACGCAGATGTTCAAATTCTGTTATATCAACCGTTGCAGGATCAACTGTTCCACCGGTTGTTCCCGGATGAACAATGAAAGACGAACTGTAATAGAAGTTTAATGATTTTAGTTTTTCAGGATAGGATGTTTCAATTTCTTTCAATTGTTCCTTTGTATAATGTTTTTCAACACGGGGATCCATCGTTGTGGCTGTTTGAGAAATACAAATAGAATGAGTAGCTAGAAACGCTACAAAAAGTAGAACCATTTTTTTCATGACCATAATAATTTAAAATAAGTAAGGCAAAAATTCTAAAAAAGAGTAATCGGAGATGATGCTGTTCAATCACACCGTTTATGAAATATATCTTGTTTCTGTTTCAAGGAATTAGATAGTTGCTAAGATGAAAAAAAAAACTCACTAAAAAAATTAAATTTTTATATTTTATTCTGCACCTAAAAAACCAATCTTATCAATTTTCCTTTCACATGGAAAATTGACGCAAAAAGATGGCAATAGGTTGCATCTGTTTATAAAAAAGAGAGAAGTTCGGCACATTTTGGATGAAATGTCCCTGCAAATGAAAGAAATTGACAAAAAGCTTACTTCTTTGTTATTTTATTCATCACATCCGTTTGTCTGCGGATAGATTCATCGTGTATCAATTGGTATAATCCTTTAATAAAATCTTTCGGAAGCCCCATCGCATCAGCATTTGACAGACTGCTATCAATTAGCCTTTTCCAATGCGCCACTTGTAGAATTGTAACATTATTATCGCGCTTGTATTCTCCTATTTGCGTGGAGATCGTCATTCGTTTTGCCAATAATTCCAACAAATCGTTATCCAGTTTTTGAATAATGCAACGCAACTCATCCAGCTTCGATTGTAATTCTAAATTTTCTACAGAAGCCGAACGAATTTGTAAATCGGAAATAATTTCTTTTAGCTCGAAAGGAGTCACTTGTTGTTTGGCGTCACTCAACGCCACACTTGGGTTGCGATGTGTTTCAATCATCAATCCATCCATATCCATATCCATTGCCTTTTGTGACAAGTATGGAATCAGTTCTGGCGTTCCACCGATGTGTGAGGGATCACAAAAAACAGGTAATTCCGGACAAGTTGCTTTTAATTCAATTGCTAATTCCCATTTCGGAGAATTACGAAATGGTCCGTTATCATACGAATGAAAACCACGATGAATGGCTGCAAGTTTTTTTATTCCAGCACTGTTAACTCTTTCCAAAGCACCCAACCACAATTGCAAATCGGGATACATTGGATTTTTTACAAAGACAGGAATATCAACTCCTTTCAAGGCATCTGCAATTTCCTGAACAGAAAATGGGTTCACAGTTGTGCGTGCTCCAATCCATAAAATATCAATTCCTGCTTTCAAACATTTTTCAACATGATCAGCAGTTGCTACTTCCGTTGCCGTTAATAATCCCGTTTGTTGTTTTACTAACTTCATCCATTCTAATCCAATGTCGCCAATACCCTCAAAGGTTCCAGGACGCGTACGTGGTTTCCAAATTCCTGCACGAAAAATAGCATTTGGAAAAAAAGCTGAAATGCTTTTTGCTGTCTCCAACATTTGTTCTTCACTTTCGGCACTACAAGGACCAGCAATTAATCCGGGCTTCGAATAATTCGGAAACCAAAGTTTTAAAGGTTGTATGTCGAGATTTAATTTCAAGTTTATCTGTTTTGAATAATGTGCTAAAAATCTATTACAAAGGTAAGGGAGTTTTTAGATATTCTTTGAACTTCAAGAATTCAACCCCTTCAGGGTTGCTTGCTAGTAAGGCTTATCTCGTAACCACAGGATTCTCCTGTGGTTTTTTTTATTAAACCCTTTCAGGGTTTTACTATTAGTTCTCGATTTTCTAACCGTATTTTTAATAACCCCGAAGGAGTTAAATATGAACAATGCATGAAATGCATTGAAAACCAAACTCAAAATCAATCAACCCTGAAGGGGTTGAACAATGCAGGGCTATATTACCATCCAAGTATCCAAGCAAATATTAAAGGTGCAACAATAGTCGCATCACTTTCCACAATAAATTTAGGAGTATGGATATCTAATTTTCCCCAAGTAATTTTTTCGTTGGGAACAGCTCCGGAATAAGAACCGTAGCTGGTAGTAGAATCTGAAATCTGACAGAAATAACTCCAGAAAGGAACATCCGTCATTTCCATATCTTGGTATAACATTGGAACAACACAAATAGGGAAATCTCCAGCAATACCTCCACCAATTTGGAAAAAACCAACACCTTTTCCACCCGAATTTGCAGGATACCATTCCGCCAACCAAGCCATGTATTCGATACCCGACTTCATAGTGCTTGCTTTGATTTCTTTTTTAATTACATACGAAGCAAAAATATTTCCCATGGTTGAATCTTCCCAACCCGGCACCACCATTGGCAAATTGCGTTCAGCAGCCGCCAACATCCAAGAATCTTTCGGATCAATTTCATAATATTGTTGCAATTCTCCACTCAATAAAATTTTGTACATGAATTCATGTGGAAAAAAACGTTCGCCTTTATCGTCTGCGTCTTTCCAAATTTTGTGAATGTGTTTTTGCAATCTGCGGAAAGCCTCTTCCTCGGGAATACAAGTATCTGTAACACGGTTGTAGTGATTTTCTAAAAGATCCCACTCATCTTGTGGCGACAAATCTCTATAATTAGGAACACGCTTATAATGAGAATGTGCCACCAAATTCATGATATCCTCTTCCAAATTGGCTCCGGTACAGGAAATAATATCAATTTTCCCCTGACGAATCATCTCCGCCAACGATTTACCCAACTCGGCTGTACTCATTGCTCCAGCAAGAGTCACCATCATTTTACCACCCTCTGTTAGGTGGGTTTCGTAACCTTTAGCTGCATCCACCAAAGCCGCTGCATTAAAGTGTTTATAGTGTTTTTCAATAAAATTTGAAACTGGTCCTTTGCTCATGATTGTTTATTTTATATATGTATTTGGGATGCAAAAGTAAGAGATAATTAAAAATATCGGGCTGTTAATGTTAATTTTTTCTTATGTGTTCATTATCTGTTAATTACTATTGAAAACTGAAAATTGACATCTAAAAAAAAGGTATTACATTTGTGCCGTAAAACTTATTAAAGAAGCGAACACCCTATAATCCCGGAACTCTTCGGGACGAAACCGCTCAATCAGGTAAAAAACCATATTTTAAAACTTAACAAAATGAAAAAACTATTACTTTCAGTTTTCGCGTTGGCTATTTATTCGGCTGCAAGCGCACAATGCAATGAGCTTTTTATTTCGGAATATGTTGACGGAACAGGCAATGACAAAGCATTGGAAATTTTTAATCCAACTCCAAACCCAATTAACTTAAGTGGGTACTCCTTAAATCGTTACTCTAATGGAGCAACAACATTTACTGCAGGTGGAACATTAAATTTAACAGGAACAATTGCATCAGGACAAGCATTTGTAATCACAAACGGGCAAACAGTAACAAGTGGTACTTCACCAGCTTGCAGTCCAGCATTACAAGCATTAGCTGATTTATTGGATGGTGCTTACCCCGCTCCTACATATATGAATGGTGATGATGCAATCACTTTGGAAAAAGCGGGAATCAAATTGGACATCCTAGGAAAAATTGGGGAAGACCCAGGTGCGAGCTGGACAGATGTATTTCCTTATAATGATGCTGCTGGGGCTTATTGGACCAAAGACCACACATTACAAAGAAAAGCAAGTATCCAACAAGGTGTAACCGTAAATCCAACAGCATTTGATCCAACTGCACAATGGGATTCATTGCCAGAAAATACTTGGACAGGATTAGGAAGTCATGCTTGCTCTTGTCCAACAGCTGGAATTAATGAAGTAGACAATTCAATTTCTGTTATTGTTTATCCAAATCCTTCTAACTTAGATTATTTCAACATTTCAACTTCCGAAGTAATTTTGGTTACTCAAGTATTCAATACACTTGGCCAAGAAGTTGTTGCAAAACAAGGAAACAAAAATGATAAAACAATGATGATTGAAACATCTGGACTTCCAAAAGGAGTTTATGTTGTGAAAGTATCATTTGAAAAAGGAAAATCCACTGTTGTAAAGCTCTCCATACAGTAATTTAAAATAGAAACTGCTAAGGTTTAAACATGCCTTAGCAGTTTTTTTATTTATCATTTTCCATGAAAAAAGTTTGCATACTCCTCTTTGCTGTCTTTT
>CAYWAV010000146.1:0-5743 GCA_964456225.1 uncultured Chitinophaga sp.
CTAAAATTTCGTTCGATGGCAACAGATTCAGATAAATTGGGTTTGCTCACTGTAGGCGGAAGAGATAATCGCATTACCAAGATTGGTTACGCACTCCGCAGGTATAAAATAGATGAATTGCCTCAGCTAATCAATGTTATTTTGGGAGATATGAGTTTGGTGGGACCACGACCAGAGGTTAGAAAATATGTTGAATTATATACTGCTGAGCAAAAACAAGTTTTATCTGTAAAGCCCGGGATAACCGATTATGCAAGCATTGAATACAGGAATGAAAACGAGCTCTTGGGGAAAGCAGAAAATCCGGAAGTAGTTTATATCAATGAAATTATGCCTGCCAAATTAAAGCTCAACCTTAAATATATCAAGGAGCAAGGTATGGTCACCGATTTGAAAATAATTTTCAATACGATAGGTAAAGTTTGGAGATAAGTTTATCCTAAAGAATTCAATAAGCCTTTCAACTCCTCACTTTTATCAGGATATCCCAATTTTTCGTAAGAAGAAATTAAATTTCGTAATAAACGTTTGATGATTTCTAAGTTAGAGCATGGTTCGTAAAAAAGAGCCAAAGGTTCTAATTTCAATTGCTTTAAAAAGGCATCAATCTCTTTTTGTCCGAATATCGCTCCTTTGCTAAATGGGTTTATATAAAAGAATACATTGCTGCCCTCGTTGCCTTCCGTAGAAGGAACTCCCATGTGTTCAACGTCTACATAGCATAAAATAAAGTGTTCGGGAAGGTTCACTCCATAAATTGGAATGTCTAAATGTTGAGCAATAATTGTATAGATGATGGAAAGCAAAAGTGGATTCCCTTTTTTACTTTCTAAAACATTATTGATATAAGAATTTTGGGGAGCATGGTAATTGGTTGTGTTTCCGCTAAAATTGTGAACATCAAATAAAATGTGATTAATGATTTTTACTTTTTCCAAAGCTGTTAAATTCTCATTTAACTCCAACCAAACATCTTGTTTTATTTGATCAATTTGTTTTTTAATTTTTGCCGGGTCTATATCAGGGTATTGATAACGAGCAATTAACAAAGCTCCTTCTAATAGATTTTGTTGTTCCGGATGCGACCACTCCTTCAGCGCATCTTTAACAAGATCGAATTGAATCTGATGAATGATGTTCTCAATTCTGTTTTGAATCAAGGTATCAAAAGAATGTTCCCAGGCATCTTCTAAAACAGGAATCACTTCCTCCCCAAGAGATAAAAACTTCATACTAACTTCTTTGTATATCATCTCATCGGGATCATCCAATAAGCTAATAAGTGCGAAGACTTCTTGTTTGTTCATACCTTTGGTTAACTATTTGCACAAAAATAGAGTGCAGTTTCAAGGTATTTGTTGCCTAAGCTCAGAAGATTTCAACCTTACTTTGTTAATCTCTCAAGTACTAATCGGATTAATTTCTCTATGGCAACATGGTAATTAGTGCTGTATTGCTTGGCAACACGATTGGCTATAATGGCACAAACAGTGCAGGTTTGATGGCCAAGTAAGGCTCCTAAACCGTAGAGCGCTGAGGTCTCCATTTCGAAGTTTGTTATTCGGTTTTCTTTGTGTTTAAAATCAGTTAATTGTTGATTAAAATCGGCTACCCAAGGTGTTAATCGCAATTTTCGACCTTGTGGGCCGTAAAATCCTGGAGCGGTGGCAGTTATGCCTTTTATCAGGTCGAAACCTATTTGATTTATTAGCTTTTCAGACCCTTTCACAGCATAGGGATAAGGTAGATTTTTGTCCCAATTGGTTTGTTTAATGAATGCTTCTGAAATTTCATTGTCGTTTACTTTTGGTAAGTCCAGATAATAGTTCAATAAGCCGTCAAACCCTAATCCATGAGTAGAAACAACAAAATTGTCGACTGGTATATCTTGTTGTAATGCTCCGGAAGTACCAATTCTAACTATGTTTAAACTGGTATGTTCTTTTTTGATGGTGCGTGTTTTTAAATCAATATTAACGGCAGCATCCAGCTCATTTATCAGAATATCTATGTTATCTGTGCCAATACCGGATGATATAACCATGATGCGTTTTCCATTGAAAGTACCGCAGTGTGTTACAAATTCACGATTTTGAATCTTAAAATCAACAGTGTCAAAAAAGGCGGAAACCGTTTCTACTCTTCCCTGATCCCCAACAATAATAATGTTTTCAGCTATGTTTTCAGGTAAAAGTTGCAGGTGATATACGCTTCCGTTGGAATTAAGTATAAGTTCCGTTTCAGCTATGGTGTTGTTCATGTGATAGGCTTAAAAAAGGTGAATGTATATTTGTTAAATAGGTATATAATCGCTTAATTTGTGAGACATACTTCAAAAGTATTTAAAAATTATGATTCAATCTACTAATAAAATATTAGTTCCTATAGATTTCTCCGAACAATCGCTCATTGCTTTAGAACAGTCGTTTAATATTGCCCGAGAATACAATGCTGAAATCACTTTATTGCATGTAATTGAAGAAGCCGGAGCCATTGCAAAATTTTTCTCCAAAGAACAGAACGAAGATGTTAAAAAGACTATTCAAAAGGATTTGGATAAACTAGCAGCCAGTGTAGAAAAGAAAGTGAAGATTACCGTTAACACCTTGGTTGCTAAAGGAAGTATTTATGAAAAAATTGCAGAAGTTGCAGAGTTGATAAATGCTACCCTAATTATAATGGGAACAAATGGAGATGATGGGAAACGAAAACGTTTTATTGGTTCAAATGCACTGCGTGTTGTTCGTGAATCCATTGTTCCGGTTATTACCATAAAAGGAAAACACCATAGAAAAGGTTGCAAAAATATTGTTTTACCGCTTGATTTATCAAAGGAAACAAGAGAAAAAGTAACCAAAGCCATTGAGTTTTCAAAATTGTTTGGCGGAGCGACTATTCGTGTTGTCTCTGTTTTGTTTACTACCGATGAGTTTGTAGTAAATAGATTGACTCGTCAATTGGGACAAGTAAAAACATTTTTAGAAAAAGAAGAGATTGAATGTACTGCAGAAATTATTAAAGGAATAAAAGGCGAAGAAACTTTAGCAGAAAATATTTTGGAGTATGCTACAAAAGTTGAAGGCGATTTGATAATGATTATGACACAGCAGGAAGTTGATTTTACTCAATATTTTATAGGTTCTTCTGCTCAAGAAATGATTAATCATTCCCAAATTCCTGTTTTGAGTATCCGTCCAGTACATAAAAAAGACACAACATCATTTCCTAATCCATATTAAACTAAAAAACAAAATTATGAAAGCATTTGACATTAAGAAAATTTTAATTCCGATTGATTTTTCTGACACATCCATGTTAGCCATTGAACACGCAGGTTTTACTGCTCAATTGTTTAAAGCAGATTTAGTATTGCTACATGTTATAGAAAAGCATTGGGAACAATTCAGCATTGTTGCTCCCGAATTGCGTATTTCTACTCCAACAGAATTAATGAATGCCATTGAAAAAAAATTGGCAGGAGTGGCTGCTGATATCCTAAAAAAATACGGTGTAAAAACCATGCATGTTGTTTCAACAGGAAATATTTTTAACGAAATACTTTCTGTTTCTAAGGAACACAATGTTGATTTAGTTGTAATGGGTACACACGGAACTTCCGGAGTAGTTGAGTTTTTTATAGGAAGTAACACCTTTAAGATGGTAACGCAGTCGGAATGCCCGATTATTTCCGTTCAGTCACATTCTAAAAAGTTAGGTTTTACAAACATTTTATTACCTATCGATGATTCTGCTCATTCTCGTCAGAAAGTGAATCACGCTATTGTTTTTGCGAAACATTTCGCATCTAAAATTCATATTCTTGGCTTGGATGATTCTAGCGATGAGACTGGACGTAATAAGTTTGAAATAAAATTAGATCAAATAGAGGAATATATTAAAAAATGCGACTTGCCATACTCACGTAAAACGGTTGAAGGAAAAAATCAATCAAAAACTACATACGATTACGCAAAAGCTGTGAATGCAGATTTAATTGTTATTATGACCGATCAAGATGAAGCAATTACGGGAAGATTAATGGGGACCTATGCTCAACAAATTATCAATCATTCTAAAATTCCTGTGTTAACTGTTCAGCCTACAATTGCTAATATACCTTGGGTACATCCATATTAGGATTTAATTGATATAATAAAAAAAGATCCCGTTCAGAATCATTTGGAACGGGATCTTTTTTTATTATTATTATTCTGGACGAGTCCTGAAATTAATTTTTTACAAATCGGGTAGTGATTGTTTTCCCTTCTTTTGAGATCGCACTGATAACATAGATCCCTTTTGTAAGTGGCTCAAATTGAATTTTTTGCTGGTCAGATGAATTTGAATAAACTACCTCACCAAGGATATTGTATATTACTAATGAAGCAATATTCTCCGATGCAACAATTGTTACAGAACCATTACTGGGATTAGGATACACCTGAACAGCTTTGTTCTCTTCTGAAACATTGTTTAATGCGATAACAGTATAGTAGGAATATTCTCCATTATTATCAACTTGCTTTAAGCGATAATAGTTAATGCCAGCAAACGGTTTTGCATCTAGGTGATCATAGTTTTTAACAGAAGTAGAATTACCCGCTCCATTAACGGTAGTAATTTTCATGAATTCAATTCCATCAATGCTTCTTTCCAGATCAAAATAATCATTGTTTGTTTCAGTGGCAGTTGACCACGTAATTTGATTACCGTTAACGGTTGGGTTTCCACTGAAAGTAAGTAGTTCAATAGGAAGAGGGTTTACTCCTGATGGAGAAGCAAATGTAAATGGCATTGCTGTTCCTGTAGTAAATGTAGTTCCAATGCTTGAAAGGATTGTTCCCGGGCCTGCAGCTACACCCGATACTGTCCCGGCTCCTTTGTCTGTCCATGTTAAAGAAATACATTCGGCAACATGTAAATCGGCAGCAGCAGTTGAGCTTATAGCACTTCCAGGAGAAGAAGAACTAGAACCTGTTTGCCAATATAATTTTACTGTTGGAGTAACAGCGGCAGCACTTGTGCGGGTTAATGTCCAATATTCTTTCCAGCTAACGTTATTGATTCCTGCTCCATTTGTTGAACTTACAACTTGTGAAACATTACAAGGGTCATTTACTTTAAAGTATTCTGCAATAAACTCATCTGTAGTATTGGTTGGAGCAGATATTTCTATTCTAGCCCATTTCGCTGTACTGATAGGGCCAGTAGCAAGGTATACTTTCCCTGTTGGAAAAATAAATAGATCATCACCAATTTTTTTAATTGGACCAGCTACAAATTTTGCTGTTGTTCCCCCTATAGGGCTTACTGTTACATCATCCCCTAAAGTGATTAAATTGGTTGAGGTTGTGATCAATCTTCCGTTAGTGGTTCCACCGAATAATAACATTCCTGTTGTACTAGCTCCTTCTAAAATGGTTGTTGCTTGTGTTAAAGTAACACCCCCAGTTGCTGGAGCAAGAGTATTTGCAATGTTTAAAATACCTCCATTTAAGGTTGTTGGTAAGCCATCACCTGTTATTTGAGCTGCTGTTCCGTTGTAAGTATAATTACCATCAGAAGCATAGGTTCTACTTCCTGATACCTGAATACTTCCTGTCAGTGTGGTTGCAGCTATTCCATTTGGATCTTTTGTTAAAAGAGTTGCATCCGTGAACGTCCTGAAATTTCCTGTACCAGTCATAATTGTTGTTCCCATATCCAATTCCGCAGAAGTGTTTACATTTACCACACCATTATT
>CAYWAV010000147.1:0-5654 GCA_964456225.1 uncultured Chitinophaga sp.
TTCTTTAATTCAGCAATTGTTCCACTTGGATCAGCAGATGAAAACACTGTATTCCCCGCAACCAAAACATTTGCTCCGTACTCAATTAATTTTTTGTAGTTGTTCATATCAACACCGCCATCAATTTCGATCACCGCTTTTGATTTAGTTGAACGAATCATTTCACGAAGTGTAGAAATTTTATGGTACGTATTTTCAATGAATTTTTGTCCGCCAAACCCTGGATTCACACTCATCACACACACCAAATCCACATCCACAATAATGTCCATCAATAAGTTTGCAGACGTATGTGGATTGATTGCAACACCTGCTTTCATTCCTAACGCTTTAATAGCCTGAATTGTTCTATGCAAATGGTTGCACGCTTCTAAATGAACCGTTAATACATCAGCTCCGACTTCTTTAAAGGTTTGTAAATATCTATCAGGGTCGTTAATCATCAAATGCACATCTAAAGGCTTGGTAGCATGTTTTTTAATGGCTTTAATTACTGGAAAACCGAAGGAAATATTCGGAACAAACATTCCATCCATAATATCCACATGAAACCAATCTGCTTCACTTTTATTAATCATTTCAACATCGCGTTGGATGTTTGCAAAATCTGCTGATAGGATGGAAGGGGCAATTAGGTGGCTCATAGTTTAGTTCAAAGTTTAAAGTTTTTGTATAGTATTTTGCCGTCACACTTCGACTACCTGCCTGCAGGCAGGCAGGGCGCTCAGCATGACGTCTGTTTTCTAGTTAAGCGTAGGTAAAAATACGAAAAAATGCTGTTCTGATAGTGTGAATAATGCAACAATCTCCTCAAATTATGAAACAACTGTTGTTTTCCATAGAAGTATATTTGTAGCATGATACTAAGCATCAAAAATATGGTAACAATAGTTCTTTGCTCGCTACTTTTGCTTGGTGCAAGTTCCTGTTTTAAATTGGTGACAGGTGGAAATGTTGATAAAGAATGGCCCCGTAATAATTCTAAAAATCCGCGTCATTCAACTTCCACAATTCCTGAAAAGGCTGATAGCATAAAGGTTGAGCCTAAAAACAAGTCTTTTAACTAGGGTAATTATTTTCTAAGCAATCAAAATCGACTATTTACTTTATTTTAATTTTTTTCAATCTTTAATTTTCAAGCTACAAAATTACAGGTGCTATTTTGAATATATAAAACCAACCCCTTCTCTTTTATTAATTATTACAACATCGCGTTGGATGTTTACAAAATCAGCGGATAGAAAGGACTATTAGGTGGCTCATTATTTATTGATTGTTAATGAGTCAAAGAAATGCAATTGCTTTCTAATATTTCTTCATGTATGAATTATGCAACAATTATCCAGAATTGCAAAACAGCTGCCCGCTTTTATGCAAGTATATTTGTGTCATGATAAAAACTATAAAAATCGCTAGTGCAACAATTTTATGTGCTGTACTTTTATTAAGTACAACTTCTTGTTTTGTTGCCGTGTCGGAGCATGGACACTCTCGTGGAAAGCAAAAGAATTCTAATAACCCACACCACCCACGAACAACTAATCCTGGACATACAAAAGGAAAGAAATAGAATTTGAGTAGGAAAGAGCGTTATTTTATTTGAATAATTTCCGATGTTAGTTCTATGTCAATAAAGTTGCTTGTAGTTGTTTGAATATAGGATTTTTCTTTTACTTTTATTATTGTAACGGTGAGTATTGCATTTTTGGGAATTGATGGTTGTTTTGCCAACGTTTCTGCGGTTGGTGTTAGTGTATAAGTACATTCATCAATCCATCTTACAATCATTTCAGAATGACCTTTCTGACCTTTCACTTTCTCTATTTGTATGTGATCTTTTCTTTCTATTGTAGTTTCTGGAAATCCGTCTCTGGCTTTAGTTTTAAATTTTCCATTTCTGAATTTGCTACAATCCATGCTTTGTCCCCAAAAGCAAGTTGATATTGTTGTAAAAAAAAACAATGTAAATAAATGTTTCATGCTGCTTTATTTTTTTGCTATTATCATCAAATCCACATTGTTTATCTCATCTTTTACAGGATAATTTTGCCGATTTAATTCAATGATTGAAAGGTTGTTTGCTTCTAATGCTACTGACAAATATTCTCCTTTATGATAATGCATAAACATTTCTTCTCCGCCACTACCTTTTTTTTAAGCCGATTTGCTATAATCATCTTCCATTGTACTAATATAAATTACTCCGTTCGCATTTAAAATTTTTGCAGCATCTTCCATTAATTGGATGGCTTCTTCTTTTGTAAGATAGGGAAGGCAGAATCCACACATAATGGCATCGTATGTCTTGTTTAGCTTTAAAATTTCTCTACTGTCCAGTAATTGAAATTCAGCTGTTGGATTGTTTTTTTTTGCCAATGCAAGCATATTTGGCGCTAAATCTGTTCCAAGGATTTTAAAATCTGGACGCTTGTCTAGTAAGTATTTTGTAATGTTTCCTCGTCCGCAAGCTAATTCTAAAATTTCTGCATTTTGTTTTTTGATGGAGTTGCAAAATAAATCAAAACCTGAATGGTATAAGCTAACATCCATAAATTTATCCTGATAAAGACTAGCGCATTTATCAAAAATGTTTACTGCTATTTGTGTTTTGTTCATATTGTATTTTATAATTACTCTTTTTTCTTCTTTACCTTTTTTCTAAAAAAGACACCACGCTGCCAACATTCCATGCAAAAAATACGACCTTCTACATGTGTTCTTCTCCATTTTTTTCTTTTGCGAATAGCCCCACTAACATCCAATACACTGTTGAACGACAATAAATACTGTAACTCTTTATCATTGGAAGCTTTATTGATAGTACGCTGAGATAGCTTATGTAAATTTCCCATCGACTCAATATTTACATTCCTAGAAGGGATATATTTATTGATGTCCAGTTTTAATTTTTTTGTTCTTGCACCGCTGAGTAATTCTGTTTCTGAACTGTCGCGCCAAATAACAATGCTATTTAGGTATTTTATATTTGCTGCAATGTATTTAAAACAAGAGTCAACGGTGTATGGCATAACCGCATAATCGGTAGAGTTGTGTGCAAAATAAATACTTGGATAAGTCATTTTGAGCTCTTGCTCCATCAGTCTTTGAACTTCAGGATTTTGCGCATGAAGAGAATCTGAAAAGAAAAACAAAATCAACAATATTGAAATAATTCTTTGCATGTGCCTAAAGGTAAGGAAAAGTAAGTTTGTTAAATTGATGAACCTTGTTAACTATCTTTTCTCTTTCTACTTCGCCCTCGAGGTTCATCAGCTTCATGGAGCACAATTTCAGAATGCAGAAATATTGCAGCCTCTGCAGAATCGTTTACTTTGGAAGCGCTACGTTCTAGCATTTCTGATTCAAACTCTGTTAATACCCTTTTTCTCAATCCAACTTCTCTCCATTGAGATAAAGGTCTGCATTCTTTTGTAATTGCACGAGCCAGCGCCAACGCATCCAGCAGTGCTTGATTTGCGCCTTGTCCTTTGAACGGACTCATAGGATGAGCTGCATCTCCAATCAAAGTAAAGTTCGTGCTTTTTTCTAATAATTCTGAATCGAGTAGTGCCCTGTCGTAAACGGGATAACCGGAAACTTGCGCTATGGCTGTCGCTGCCACAATTTGAGGAATGGGATCGTGCCACTGCGTTCTACGACATGCTTCATCTTTCAGTGCTTGCGCTCCTTGAGCACTCAATTCCTTCGCTTCATTTTCTGTCATTGGGAAACTCAATTGCCACATCACCGACTCAGAAGTATAAGGCATTATATAAATCCGTTCATTTCCATTTGCCGTTTGGAATACCGTTGCAGAATCTAGCAAAGAATTTTCAAGTCCTTCGAGATTTTTCAATGGACAAATTCCTAAAATCACTATACAACTTAAGTAACGCAATGGAGTTTTATCTTCACCAATCAACAACTTCCGAACAGAACTACGAATACCATCCGCACCTACAACAAGATCCGCCTTAGCGTTTTGCATTTTACCTTTCACTTGAAAACTCAACTCTACACCCTCATCATTACATTCTTTAAAATCCATTAGTTGATGTCCCCAAGCTACCGCATTATTTCCACCGAGTTGCTCAAGTAGCGCTAAACGCAACGATTGCCGAGCAATATGTACATTTGTTCGCTTACTAAATGTTTTCGCATCTGAACCCATCCACTTTCTGACTCCCCACTCACCAATCACTTTTCCGTCTGTAGTATGAACAACATGTCTTGTTGAAATTACTCCTTCTTTTAACGAGAAAATACCCAATCCTTCTATGGCTTTACTAGCTTGTTGCAAAGTGAGTCCATAACCTTGAGCACGATCATCAAAACTATTATCACGTTCATAAATAGTAAAAGGGATTCCGCGATGCAAGCAAGCAACAGCTAGAGCAACTCCTCCAATGCCTGCACCAATAATAGCAACATGTGGATAGTTTTCTTTATCCGCTTTGGGATGTTTAGTGGCATGAATTAAACCTGAGCCATTACAGCTCAAACAGATATAGAGATGACCTTTCGGACGAAAAGGAGCAATTCCTTCGCCTTTGTTTTTTTCAAATTGATCGACTGCAAGTTGGTAGCGGAGTCGAATACTCTTTCGCACCTTCCTACTTCTTTTGCCTCGTCCTTGACACTCCAGGCAAACAGTCCAGTATTCCTCTTTATGTTTCACTTAATTTATTTTACCAGCTATTGATTTTCATTCCTGAAATGTTTTCACATTTTTGCCAATTGCCTGTTAATAGATCGAATTTTTTTTGTCAAATTTTAATTGCCTTGCAAATAGTTGTAGGGTGTCTTTTAATTTGTGTTCAACAGATTAACAACAACCTCTTCTGTCCAAGTTTTTCTTTTGGTGCACGGTGGAGACAAGGAAGAACTTTACTTTCAGGATGATCTACAGCCAACCTCCATAAGTTACCAACACCTAAGCTTATTGGATGTGCATTTGGTTTAGCTTGATAGTGCAAATCAAAAAAATGTTCACTTAAGAATGATTCAAAATCTTCCTCTGCTCCACGATATAGTTTTTTGAGTTCATCACGTATTTCTGGAATAAGCACTTTTTTTTTGCCTTGTGAATTTAGCAATATTTCACTCGACTCGCCATAGTAAGTGCATAAAAAGGTATTGGTTGGTATTGGAGAGCGATCGACATGAAAAGAATAAACATCGGTTGAGAAAAATGGGTAGGTATCATCTCTATCATAGTAGTTGATCACATTTAGGATTGGTGATGCCCCATGTGCTTTCAATACTTTCAAATCAGTTAAAAGAATTTCACGAGCAAGTTGTCCTTGGTCACTCAGTTGAAGTTCACGAAGTTCCTTTTGTTCTATTGCCCTTATATTTCCGTTTAGTTCTAGCTTTTTAACAATCTCAGAAAAATCACCTATTAGTTCGCGCGTCCAACAAATCGCATTCATTTCTCCATTAAAAGGTGTAGAAACAAGGTCTTGAAAATTGGTGACACACTGAATTTGATTTTCAGCAGGAGATAAATCTCTCATAATGGTGAGTATAAATATAAAATCATTTGAAGAGAATGGCTCATTTTGATATAACGTTTACAGCTAAAGATATTAAAAGTTCCGAACTTCATCGCAAGCGCCAAAATTTTATGCCGCTGAAAAAATGCGCTTGCAAAT
>CAYWAV010000148.1:0-5524 GCA_964456225.1 uncultured Chitinophaga sp.
AGTTCATTTCAAAAACCTTCTGAATCCATTTATAGATAGAGGATACGAAAGATTTTAACCCAAATATTAAGCAGCATTCTAATATTGATAATGGTTTTAGCCCTAATTCTATTTGCAAAATTATCTAATGCGTAATTTGGGTGTAATCACAACGGGTGTAATATATGAAAGTCATAAACACAAAGGTCGTAACATACAACGGTCGCGCAAATCACACTTAGGTTATAGGTCTACAAGTAAAGCAAACTCTCAATTCGTATAATACACAGGTCTACAAGTGTAACAAACCCAAAATATGTTAAAATAATGAAAACCGATTTGTCGGTTAACTCAAATGAAATTTTAAAAGAGAGGATTTAATTTAAAACACATAGGTCGGCAAATTTAGTTAACCTGTCTTGGATTAATGCATACAAGCCAAATGTGTCGGTAAACTCAAACCCAATTTAAAGGGCTTTCAAACGTAGGTCTTCAAACAAAAGTATAGTTGCGAAAGATTAATTACAAAAATATTTTATAATAGTTTACTCTTTAATGAATTTTTTACTGACAATTGTGTTGTTGCTCTGCAATTGAACAAAATAAATACCATTTGAGAATTCAGATACATTTATGTTCTTTGATTGATTTCCTGAAACGGCTTTGATTGTTTCTGAATAAATCGTTTGGCCTAAAACATTTTTTATTTCTAAAAAATAATTTTGTTGCGATTGATTTTCAAACTTAATTGTAATTTGATTTGTAGCAGGATTGGGATAAATAATAATTTCTGAATTTTGTGAAATCTCATTTATTCCAACAGGATTGTCCCCCCATACTGCTATGCAGCTTACTGTTACTGTCCCTGCTTGTGTAAACATCCCTCCTACATATAAACAACTATCTTTTGCAAACAAAGCCCAAACATCATCATTTGTCCCACCTCCAACTTCTTGCCAATTTATTCCATCCCATTCGGCAATATGCTTGGCAGGTTGACTTAGTCCTGTTTGAGTAAACTTCCCTCCTGCAATTAATTTATTATTTAAACTGTCAACACATAATGTAAGTACTGTGTCATTTAGCCCTTCACCCACTGGCAACCATAGTGTACCATCCCATTTTGCAAGGTGATTTAATGGTGTTAAATTATCTCCCGTTGCTGTAAATTTTCCACCTGCATAAAGTTCTCCATTAAAAACTGTTAAAGCAAATACTGCGTCATTTAATCCAGTACTTAAAGGACTCCAAACGGTATCATTCCATGATGCTATTCCGCTATAAGTACCATACGGACTGCCATCTATTGAGGTAAAATAACCTCCCGCAATTAACTTACTATTATATTCTGTGAACGCTAGTGCTGCATTATAACCAAAGGGTAGGAAATTACCTGCCAATTGTCCTACTGCTGAAAAAATTGTATCATTCCATTTAGCAATACCAGCACAGGCATTATTACCAGATGAATCAAAGGCATTGCCAAATAAACCTCCTAAATATAAATTGTTGTTATAAACATAAATATCAGCACAAGAACCATTTACGCCAGATGGTAAAGGGGGAGGGGATAATGGAAACCAATCTGTAAAATCCCATTTAGCAATATCACTTGCTTTGTGCATGGGGTCGTTTATAATACTTCCTCCAGCACCTTCAAAAATACCGCAACTATATAGTTTTGCTTTATAATTTACTAATCCGCCACCAGCATTTCCTGAGCTATCAGGAGACCATGTGTCCCAAATGCCTATTGCCATTGGCTGCCATTGATTACCATTCCATTTCCCAACACCATTCAATATTGTTGTTCCCGATTTCTTAAAATATCCTCCAATGGTAATTTTTCCTTGATATTCAGTTATTGCTGACACTACCGAATTTCCAATTCCTAAATTGTTGGTTACTCCAGAATTCATTGGATACCAACTCTGCGCAGAAATACGCAAAGAATAAAAAAGAAATATGTAAACAAACAAACGCATGTGAAACGAATAAAGCCCAATACAGTATTGACCTGTATTGGGTTATGGGTTATAATTTTATTTAGTAATAACTAATTTGTCTGATCAAACGAATTTGCGGGGAGCAAAATTTTTAGCTCTTTTACTTGCTTTTGGTTTAGCGTTGGCTGGAGCGAGCAAGTAAATGTGCTAAAATGTGTGCTAGCCTTTTTCCTTTTTTAAAGTGCGTAGGCAAAAAAACTGTATTTTATTTTGCGTAGGCAAGCGTGTCGGAATTGAAAGCAAAAATGTTATTCGGTACAAATTATAGTAAAATACTAATACGTCAAACGCCTTGTGTATAACGGTTTTGCAGCTACAAGAAGTTGGCGATTTTTACCATAAATGTTCATACGAAGAACGAATGTTTGTTGAACCACAAAACTGTCATACGAAGCACTGAACCGCCAATTTTTTGTAGGTGCTGTTACAAGCTGCCCTTTTCTCTGTCGTTACGTTTCTGTCCATTGTTTACGGTGTCTTTGGTGCGTTGGCTTGGTAGCTCTTTTGCATTTTTTATGCTTTGGTTTGTGTGTCGGCAAAAATGCAAATGTGCTACCAAATGCGTTGGATTATATTAAATTATTTGTCCCATTTTAAATTCTGTGCATACCTTGTTTGTGGAGAAATTTCAATAAAAGTTTTACTCCTCTCATCATGTCCCAATCTTTGTATTAAATAGTCATCCACCCAAATGTATTCTTCTTTATTTCCATTTCTAAGCAGTTCTTGAAGGATGGGTTTTTGCTCGTCATTAATTACAAGGTCGTAAATTTCAAATAGGAACATTCCTTTTCCTCCAGTGTCCATTGTAATTATTGGGGATTTAACGGTGCCTTTGAATTTGTAATTAATGTATCTGAAATCTTTCCAAGGTAAAATGTCTGTTGAAATTAGTTCCTCGCAAAACTCTCTCCAAGGAGAAATCTCCCTGTCTTCTTTAGAGTTAAACCACTCCAAAAATTCAATAACATTAATTCCTCTAACATGAACTCTTAAATCTCCTTTAGCAATTCCATGTTCTGTTTCAATAAGTCTATCAGGTCTGACTTGTAACTTTTCAAATATTTTTTCAGAACCAGGTAAAGTTTTGAAAGCACCACCGACTGGCTGATAAATGGGTTTTAATCTACTCTTTACTAATAAATATTTACCGTCAATGTTTATTTTAAAGAGGTAAGCAATTGAAAGCCTTATTTCCTTTTTGCGATAAAGGAATTGTGTTTGAAAATAGAACCAAAGTTGCTTAATGTTTTGTAATACTTGTATTAGTCCAAAAAGCAAAATCCCACCAACCATTTCAATTGAGACATTGAAAAGTGTATTTGAAAAACTGTCGTTTTGTTCTGCCGGAAAAATTGTTCTATAAGCAATAAAGCCACCGAAAATTATCAGTACAATTATGTTTGATAGTCTTGTTGTCATTTGATTTGTGGACTTGGTTTAATTTGTTTGATAGTTTCACATAGAATTTCAAATGTCAACGGTCTATCGGGAAAACATTTTGCTATTGCCTCAGGTAAAACCTTTAATCGAATATCCGAAAATGAATGCCCTAAATCATCATTACTTTTTGGACTTGTTAAGTCTGCAAGTTCTTGTAATTCTGTTTTATTAAATTCAATACCATCAAGACTTCTTTCAAAAAGGTCTTTTCGTTCTTGTTCATTTGGTCTTTCAAATTCTAAAATTACTGCTGCCCTTCTTACAATTGCTTCGTCAATGAAATGGAGTCTATTAGTAGACATAAAAATAACTGCTCTACCTTTTAAATCACGTATTTCATCAATTTTTTGAATTAAAGTATTTACTGCCGCTTTCTCTTCTTGATGCATTTGCATAGTTGAACGAGTTGTTGCAATTGCATCAGCTTCATCAATAAGTAAAAAGGCTAATCTATTTTTGCCTGCTTGTTTTTTTAATTCAGCAAAAGCATCATTTACTAAATTCCCCATCTGACCATGAAGTCCTTCGCCTCTAACTCTTGTGCTTAATTTTAAAAAGAAGCCTTCTTTTTTCAACTCACGAACCATTCTATCTGCTATTGCTTCAGCAGAAACTGTTTTTCCTGTGCCAGCATCACCTGCTAAAATTATTAACGGATAGCGTTCTGTAAGTTGCTCGATTGCTGGCAGTTCCAGTTTGTGATATTTTTTGCTCCAAGCCTTTAGTCCTTCTTGGTCAAGAAGTAGCTTTAGGTTTCCATATATTCTTTGAAATTTTGTTTCAAAGCCAATTAAATTGGCAGTTCGTTCTTTTATTCCAGTATTTGGAAGGTCAATTGTGTTATCAAATATTGAAGCCATTATTTAAAGTTTTCTTTTTTTAGTTCATATCCTTTACTTGCATATAATTGGGCATCATCCTTTGATAAATGACTGTACGAATTGTCAAAATCTAATCTGCCCCAACTACACCTAAAATTATTTGTTGTCATAAAACTATTACGCTGTTCATCAGTCTGATTTGTCCAGTTTTTAGTGAAGTTAACAACAACTTTTAATTCAGTATTAGGTAAATTTTGCCAATCATTATTATTGCCAGCTCTATCACTTTGATTGGCTTTACCGTTTTCATCAACTCTGTATCTTACAGCCTTCAAAGGTTTTGCATTAGAATCAACTAGTGCAATGTCTACATAATCAAGATTTTTGGTTTCAGCCCATATCAAAATATCATTTATAAATACTTCAACTTCATTAATTGTTTTTTTTCCTGTCCTTGCAGCAATCATTCTGAAGTCTGCGCCAAAACCTTCAAAAGTTTTTCTTATGTCGGTAACTGTAAAAGTTCCTGTATTTGTAAAGGTGTTATACATAATTAGTCTTCTTTAGTTATATTAAATTTTGGTCCGAATACATGTTTCCATTCTTCAAAAGTATCGCCTTCTCCAATTTTTGATTGAGCAATAAAGAGTGAATCAAAAGCATCATTTGCTTCATTAATAATCTCTTTCCAAATTGAATGATCAAGTTTCTTTGCTGCGTTATTGTCATTGTTTGTTGGGTCTGCGACATAAATTGGAGTGTCAAATGTTGTTGGCACATTATTAATTGCATCTTTGAATTTTATAATTGGGAATTTTGGGTCGCTTACAAAACGAAAGAACCTTATTATTCCTGATTCAATATCATTCTCAATACCTTCAACTAATTCTAAATGAGAGACGATTAATTCAATAACGAATGAAGAAAGTCCGGGTTCATCTCCAACAGGTTTTAATTCTTTGTAATTTTTCCACCATTTAATTGCTCTAACAATGGAGGTAAATGATGTATTCTTTTCTTTCCTTTCTCTTGCAAAGTCTAATTGTTTTGTAACACTAGTAACATATCGTTTTCCTCCTCCACCTCTTTGAGGCTGCCAAACATATTCACTTGTATTTGAAATAGGAATAACAGGAACAATGTCAAGTTCTAGTCCAGTGCCACTGAACGTAATCTTAATTGATTTTGTATTTCCTTCAGCATCGACATCACGGTCAATGTCTTTGTTTGGATAAATGTCCTTGAGGTATTCAACTATGAAGTCATGTAGTTTTT
>CAYWAV010000149.1:0-5505 GCA_964456225.1 uncultured Chitinophaga sp.
ATTTAACAATACATTCAGAAGAAACAAAAAAAGTAATTTTTTATTTTCGTTTTTTATTTTCATTTTTTATCCTTCGAAAATACATCTTATTTTGACTGAATAAAGAGTCGAAATAACACCAAATGCCAGTCAAATTATTTTTCGCGATTATTGAATTATTTTCTGAAAAAGATGATTTTTTATGTTTTTCAATAAAAAAGGAAATAAAACCAAAGAACGAAAATGATTGAAAAATGAATTGAAAAACGTGAAAATAAAATTCTAAAAACTATTTTATTCGTTCCAATAAGGCCATATAAAATCCATCTGCATGATATACTTCTGGTGAGTAGCGTTTCTCGCCAACTAAATTCCATTTATCACCAACGGTATTTAAAAACCAATTCACTTGATCTTCTCCTTCGGATGGCAGAATACTGCAAGTAGCATACACCATCTTGCCACCCACTTTAGTGATATCAGAAAAATTAGTAAGAATTTCCTTTTGAAGTGTCTTTACCCTTTCTATCTCATCCAATGTTAACTTCCATTTACTATCCGGATTTCTTCTCAATACTCCCAAACCCGAACATGGAACATCTAATAACAATCTATCTGCAGTATCTTTTAATCGCTTGATCACTTTTGAAGAATCGATTGCTCTTATTTCAACAATGCGAACATCTGCTCTTGCAGCTCGTTTTTTTAATTCTTCCAACTTTCTTGCTTTAACATCCAATGCAATGATGCGCCCTTTGTTTTTCATTAAAGATGCTAAATGCAATGTTTTTCCTCCTGCTCCGGCACAAGCATCAACTACCCTCATCCCCGGTTGTACATTTAAAAACTCAGATACCATTTGAGAAGATGCATCTTGTACTTCAAACAATCCTTTATGAAATGCTTCGGTTCTGAAAACATTTCGCTGAAATTTTAATTCAACTGCATCTGGCGACCACGAGATCAATGTGCTCTCCATAATATTTTCTGCTTCCAAAGCTTCCTGTAATTCTTTGGGATTTGTTTTTATAGAGTTTGCTCTTAATACAGTTGTCGGTTTTTGATTCAAGGCACGAATCACTTTCTCCCAGTCCTTGCCTATTTCTTTTTCACCAAGAGCATCCAACCAATCCGGAATAGATTCTCTGATTTTTCTAATCTTGTGGAATTTTTCTAGCTGAGATACCACCTTCTTTTCACTCAATCCCTTAAAGTAATTGCTATCGGGTAAATTGTATCCGTCAAAAACCAAATAGGTTCCAAAAATCATCCAGAGGTTTCTATCTGATAGTTTTGCGGCTTCTTCCAATCCTGCCGATACATATAATAGCCTCCAGTTACGAACCATATCATAAGTCACATCGGAAACAAAACCTCGTTCCTTCACATCCCAATACTTGTTCGCTTTCATCACTTTTTCAATTGCCTTATCTGCATATTCGTTTTTTTCGAATATGTCCTTTAATGCAACAAATATTGCCTTAATATGAAAGGAGTGGTGCTTTAAATAAAATTCTTTAGCCATGGTGCAAATATACGATACGAATAACGAATCTGTACGAATAATACGAATTACTCATTTTCACTATTAATTATCCTATTTCGAGCGGGAGTGAAACAAACATCATTCCGAGCGAAGTCGAGGGACGAAAAGTGTGGTGGATAGAATAAATATTTGGACTATTTTTTTCGAGAAATCGACCTCAACTCTTTCCCTATTCCGATAAATGTTTGATGATTGAGTGGAAATTCAAAAAACACATGCAACATGCTTAATAGAAACAAAGCATAAAATCCGATTTTATAACTGAATATATATAATACAACAGCTAAAACCCATAAAAGGATTATAACAAACATTCTCTGTTTGGATACTTCGTTCCACTTGATAACTGTTGTTTTTGAAAACCAGTTTAAATAATGATAAGTGTAAGCAAATGCAATAAATCGCATAATCGCTAATGCATTGGGTGCATAATAAAGTGCATCATCTGAAGTGGAGATGTTCCCAAATCCAAACACATTATATAAACTCGTATTTAATAGTCTGAAATAAGAATATGCTTTTTTACCATATTCGGTAACGGCTATTCCGAAATTCTCGGGGATATAAATGAAACACACAATCGCACAAAGCATAAACACAAGAAATGACATGATTCCGGAAGCGCTTTTCGTTTTTAAAGCTCCTAATAAGATAAAACCTCCTGTGAAAAAGTAAACGTGAATAATGGTAGGTAACCAAATAGCAAAAAGCAAAAAAGGGAAATCAGGGTATTTATTAAAGCTAAAAATTAAGGACAACATAAATGCCATTACCACAAACAAAAGCTTAACTGCTGTTTTTTGAGTGTATAAAATCACCAAAGCATACACAAATCCCGAGAACAGAAAACTCGCGATAAAGAAATTAACTTTAGATTGCTGATTAAACATCCCAATTGTTATCGCAACAACCAAAAGAACAAAAATCCAAATATCACTTTTTGACTTAATAAAGTAATTTTTCTTTTCTAACCAGGAAATTTCGGTGAGGTAATGCAAAGGACCCAAAACTGCATAGGAGAATAAAAATACTTCAAAAGGTAAAACATAGGACGCTGCCAAACTAATCAACATCAAACCAATATTGATATAATTAATTCCATTGCTTGTTGTCAATCGAGAAAGAATGCCTGTTGAACTGTTCATTTATTTATTTATTCAATAATACTATTTAAAATCCAAAACTATAGTGTTCAACTAAAATGAGACCTACTAACTCTCCGTCACACTGAGGGCGAAGCGTCATCCCGAGCGGAGTGGAGAGGCGAAGTGTTAAATTCATAATCCCGCTCCACCAAACAATTTCTTGTCTTATAATTTTGATACCACTCTTTTCTTCCTTTTGACTGAGCCATTAAATGTTCGGCATTCATTTCCCACTTGCGGATAGAATCCAAACTGCTCCAATAAGAAATCGTAATTCCAAATTCCTCCTTTGCTGATTCAATTCCCAAATAGCCTTTTTGTTCTTTTGCCAATTCCAACATTCTGTCAGCAGTATTTGAATAACCTTCTCTTACTTCTGTTCAGATAGAGATAAAAACAACAGCATAATAAGGAGTACTTGGAGTTTTTGCTATCATGTTTGTCTATAAATAGCTATTATACAAATGAAAAATCTCATCTATCAAATATAAGAAAAAAGCGATTAGCTATTGGCTAATCGCTTTGAAAAAACACTCCTGCATCAATCTCTCTGCAACGCTTTATCCCTTCGCCCCCCTCTTTTCAAAGAGGGAATAGTCCCAATCGAAGCCTGTCTATGAACCACCGACTCAACTCTCCCAACTACTTCCCAACTTTCACTCGTATCCCTTCTGAATTACTTGAGAACTCTGGAGCATACATACATTGAATAGAAGTTATTCCGTTTGAGAAATTACCATTGTGCGTTACTACTAATGGATATTCAAAAACGTATGTTCCTTTTGGTAATCTATCAAAGAAGAAATTAGTTGCTGCATCTCTTGTGCTTTCATAATAACCCAATCCATCTTGCCATTTGTATGTTGAAATAACATTGGTCGGTTCAAAACCGGATGCACGCATATCTTTCATCTGAACATATTCCATGTCTCTGTCTACACGCAACTCAATTCTTACTTTTATTTTATCTCCGACTTTCAACAAGGTCTTTTCAGAAATGGGCTCGATAACCGGACCGGCATCTGTATTTTTTTGCAAGAACAATTGTTTTTTCAAAACCAATGGTGTTTTTGATGGAGTGATTTTATCTAACTGTTCAAAATATTGCCAATACACAGCTCCCCAACTAACACCTGCATCTTTTTTCACAACCGTTACTTCTCCCATATTTGGTTTGATGTCTCCACCACTCCAAGATGTTTTGAAATATCCTGTGCCTGCTTCTTGTTTTACACCTTCCAATTTCTTAGGATCAATTTTCATATCACCCATAGTAATGTCAACATTGGTTTCTGTCGCCAACCAATCTGTTCCTCTCAACAACAATGCATAAACGGCTTCGGTTGTTGCTTTGGTTGTTTTCCAATCTTGTGTTTGTTTTGATTTCAGCAACCAGACTTTCATATCATCCACAGCTTTTTTATCATTATTGATTTCGTCAAATGCTTCAATTAATAAAGCTTGTGCTTCAATTGGAGCCTGGTACCAATAATAACCACCGTAGTTTTCTTTCCAATACATTCCCATCTCTTCACTGTTCAAAGAGTTTTCTTTGATGGATTTCAAAATCTCTTTCGGAGTTACTTTATCATCATAACGGTTCAATGCCAACGCAATCATTCCCTGCATATATCTTCCGTTATCCAGCCAATATTTTTTAGCTTGGCCTTTATAATAGTCGAATGCTTTTTGATTACGATTATCAATTGCTACATCTTTAAAATAACTTCTCGCATATAAATATTGAATTTGAGAATAGCTTAAATGATTCTTATCGATGTTTGCTTTATCGTATTTCAAAATCCATTCATAATCTTCACGAATACGGTTATCCAAATATCTCGCTCCGTCTTTAACCATTTTCCAAACTTTAGCATCTTCGCGCACATTCTTCACACCTAGCTTGTCAAGATGTCCCATTCCGGTAACAATATGCTGAGTAATATATCTGTCATCGCGCATTCCTTCAAACCAAGGGAATCCTCCATTTGGTGTTTGCATTTTTTCCAGTTTTTTAAGTGCGCGAGCTAATTCGTTACCCATTTTATTTAAGTCGAATAAAAGAGCAACACGTTTTTTTCGCTCCGATTCATCTTTTGCTTCCAACACCCATGGAGTTTCTTCCAACATCAAAGATTTCAATTCTTGATTTTTTTCAAGATTCGATAACAATGCTTTTGAATCAGGAGTATTCTTCCAAGAATCAAATACTGCTTTTATCTTTGGTGACGAATTAGCAATGTGTGAAGCAATGCTGTTTGCATAAAAACGGGAAAAGGTTTGTTCTGAACATTCGTATGGATATTCCATTAAATATGGAAGTGCTTGCACCGCATACCAAGCTGGATTTGCAGTAAACTCTAATGTTACTTTATGATTTTTTAAAGTTGTTGAGCCATTACTTTGGTTAATCAATTTTTCGAAGCGGAATGTTTTCGTTTGGTTTCCACGAATTGGCAATGGCATTGATTCGGTTACCAACATTCTGTTTGTTAATACTGGCAAAGCCATTTCTTCGCCATCCGTAAAGTTTCCTGCTTTTGCAACTACTTTATAAGTGATGGCGCCAACACCTTCGGGAATTGAAATGTTCCAGGTAACAACGGTACTCTTTCCTTTGTCAGCTGTAAAATCTCTTTCACCAATCGTTGAAAATTTTCCATGCTGTGCTTCTACCATGGTTGTAGTAATTTCTTTCATGGTAGTTGCATCGTAAAGGAATATATCTGCTTTCCCAACTAAATTTCCATCCGACAAATTTTGAATTTTTGCACTGAATTCCATTTTATCGTTTTCACGAAAAAAACGTGGAGCATTTGGAACGACCATCAATTC
>CAYWAV010000150.1:0-5461 GCA_964456225.1 uncultured Chitinophaga sp.
AGAAAATAAAAATCATACAACCCTGAAGGGGTTAAATATGAATAACAAAAAAAGAAAATAAAAATCATACAACCCTGAAGGGGTTGAATATTGATACGCAATGAAGCTATTTTTAAAATCCATATACATATCCAACCTGCTATATTACATTATAGCAGCTGAAGTTGTATTTCTTGTACTTGGATTTTTCTTTCCTACACTTTATGATATTGCACATTATGTTTTGATAGGAATTGCAGCACTCTTTTTTATAGACATATTGATTCTCTTTATAAACAGAGAAGGGATATATGCTCGCAGAGATACTTTGGATAAATTATCAAATGGAGATGACAATCCCGTTCAAATAGTTATTGAAAATCGTTATTTATTTCCAGTACGTATTGGCGTGATTGACGAACTGCCTTTTCAATTTCAGGCACGTGACAAAGAATTTAAACTTTCTGTTGAGCCCGGAAGCAACAAGATTATTGAATATGATGTTCGTCCGGTTAAGCGTGGAGAATATCATTTCGGAGCGGTAAACATTTATGTGAAAAGCCCTATTGGTTTCATTCAAAAACGTTATCGTTTTTCTCAAGACATGATCGTTCCCGTCTACCCCTCTTTCATGCAAATGAGAAAATATGAATTATTGGCTATCTCCAACAGACTAACCGATGCTGGAATTAAAAAAATTAGACGAAGAGGAAACAATGCTGAGTTTGAGCAAATCAAAGAATACGTTGCAGGAGATGATTACAGAACAGTAAACTGGAAAGCAACTGCTCGTAGAAATAAATTAATGATCAACCAATATCAAGATGAAAAATCACAACAAGTGTATTCGGTAATTGATATGGGTAGAATAATGCGTATGCCTTTTGAAGGCTTGAGCCTTTTGGATTATGCAATCAACTCTAGTTTGGTGATTTCTAATATTGCTATGCTCAAACAGGATAAAGCAGGGATTGTTACTTTTTCAAACAAAGTACAATCTGTTCTCCCTGCCGACAGGAGAAATGCACAGTTGCAAAAAATAATGGAATTGCTGTACAATCAAAAAACAGGCTATTTGGAAAGTGATTTTGAAAATTTATACATCAATGTAAAAACAAAGATCAATCAGCGGAGTTTGTTTTTATTATATACCAACTTTGAAACATTATCTGGATTACAAAGACAATTAAAATACTTAAGACGAATAGCAAAAGACCATTTGTTAGTGGTTATCTTTTTTGAAAACACGGAGTTGCGTTCTTTCCTCGACACACCAGCTATCAGCACTGAAGAAGTATACAACAAAGCGATTGCAGAAAAATTTTCTTACGAGAAAAAATTAGTTGTGAAAGAATTAGAAAAGTATGGTATTCATAGCATTTTAACTGCTCCGCAAAATTTATCAGTAAACACGATTAATAAATATTTGGAATTGAAAGCACGAGGATTGATTTAGTCGGAAGCTGGGAGTTAGAAGTTAGAAGTGAGATTAGTCGGAAATTGAAAACTTTAGTTCGAAAGTAAAAAAAATCTGCAACATCTTTACTCGAGTTAAAATCGAGAATAGTAAAAAATTAAAACTTAGCAGGATTAAATTCCCCCTTTAAAAAAAGGGGGCAAGGGGGATTAAAAATGTTAATTGAGGAGAGTAAATATGGATTTCGAAGATAAAAAACCTAAAAAGAGACTCACACCCAATCAGGCAACAATAAAAGCTCAACTTTCCTGCGCATATCAGGAACGTTGCCAGCAAGAGATGCGCGATAAACTATACGAATGGGGTTTGCACAGCAATGATGTAGAAAATATTATTGCCAATCTAATTTCCGATAATTATTTAAACGAAGAACGTTTTGCAAAAGCTTTTGCCGGAGGGAAATTCAGAATAAAAAAATGGGGAAGAGTTAAAATTAAAATCGAATTAAAAAAACGTAAAATTTCTGACTACTGCATAAAAAAGGGAATGCAGGAAATTGATGAGGCTGATTATATTAAAACACTAAAAAATATTCTTGCCAAAAAATTAAAAGAAAATCCAAAAGGGAAAGAGCAAGTTAGAAATTACAAGGCTGCACAATATGCTATGTCGAGAGGTTTTGAAGGGGATCTTATTTGGGATACTATTAAGAATCTAGAGTAAAAAAATTGCGAAAATCTGCGAAATCTGCGAGCAAAAATTGACTCACACTAACAACCCCGTTTCCTTAAGTACTTGCTCCGCTTCCTGCTTATACTTTACAGAAATACTTCTTCTCAGCACTTTTCCTTCGGGTCCTTCAAAATAAATCACGACCCTAGCAAAAGAAAACATTGGTGTTTTAAAATGTACCGTTTTTATTTTACTTCTTTGAATAGTTGGCGTTGAACTACTAACAAAACCATCCTTTATTTTCACAAACGAAATAAACAACAAAAGAAGCGCTCCGTAATTAAGTGGCTGCATAAAAAACCCTGCACCATAATAAGAAACAGAAAACATAGTGTAAAACAAAATCATCACAAAAAATATATAATTCAATACACTTTTTATCCCCCAAGCATCGCTTACTTCATGCTCTAATGGAATGCGTGTTGGTTCTTTAGTATTGAATATAAAAACCGTATCATCACTGATATGACAATATTCATCTGTAGTAGTTCTGAAATATTTTGTTGGCTTCATTGCCACAAAAATACTCTTATTTCTCTCTCAAATTCCCAATATTTATTAACTTTACGCCATGATTACTACAGACCAACTAAAAGACCTTCGGGAACGCACCAGTGCGTTAAGGGGGCATCTTTGACATCGATCGTAAGCTTCGCGAAATAGCTGAAGAAGAAGAGAAAGCACTCGCACCGAATTTCTGGGATGACCCTAAAAAAGCAGAAGAACTGCTAAAACAAACCAAATTAAAAAAGAATTGGAGCTTATCATTTGCTCAGGCAGAGAGCAATGTGGATGACCTTGCTTTGCTGTATGATTATTTCAAGCAAGGGGAAGCTACAGAGCAGGATGTTGAACAACAATATCAAACAACTATTCAGCTGTTGGAAGAAATTGAATTCAAAAACATGCTCAGTGGAAAAGAGGATATTTTAAGTTGTGTAGTTCAAATAAATGCAGGAGCAGGTGGAACAGAAAGTTGCGACTGGGCAGAAATGCTGATGCGCATGTATATGATGTGGGGAACAAAAAATGGTTATAAGATAAAAGAAACAGATAGAACTGATGGTGATGCGGCCGGAATTAAATCTGTCACACTTGAATTTGAAGGCGATTATGCTTTTGGATATTTAAAAGGTGAAAATGGTGTGCATCGTTTGGTAAGAATTTCTCCTTTTGATTCAAATGCAAAACGTCATACTTCTTTTGCTTCTGTTTATGCTTATCCTTTAATTGATGATACCATTCAAATTGATGTGAACCCAGGCGATTTAGAATTTGAAACATTTAGAGCAGGCGGTGCAGGCGGACAAAATGTAAACAAGGTAGAAACCGCAGTACGTTTGTATCACAAGCCATCTGGAATCATCATCAAAAATCAGGAATCGCGTTCGCAATTACAAAATAAAGAGAACGCCATTAAATTATTGAAGTCGCAATTGTTTGAAATAGAACTACGAAAACAACGTGAAGCAATAAATGTGATCGAAGGAAATAAAAAGAAAATAGAATGGGGTTCACAAATTCGTAACTATGTTTTTCATCCTTACAAACTTATCAAAGACGTAAGAACAGGTTATGAAACATCCAACATTCAAGCAGTAATGGATGGCGACTTGAAAGATTTCATTAAGTCTTATTTGATGGAATACGGGAACTCGTAGACCTCACCCCTGCCCTCTCCGAAGGAGAGGGAGCAAGCTTCGAAACAAAAATTGAGAGGTGACAAAAACGAAAAAAAATAAAAATGGATTAGAATTTCTTTGATGCTTAAAATGTTCAATTTTAGTGGAAGCAATTCTCCCTAAAAAAGGGCTAGGTCCGAAGGACTCCTTCGTAGGGGATTTACACAATGCGTGTTGTGTGTACAGCTCAATTTTGTTCAAGAATGTAAATTAAAAACGAAAATGTCAAAGACGAAAAAAATAAAAACAGAGACAACTCCCTCTCCTTTGGAAATCCGTGAGGATTCGATGACGCAAAAAAATAAAAAAGAAAATCGTCATCAAAGGGCCGGGGTGAGGCTATACCACAACACCCGTTGCTCTAAAAGCAGAGACGTTTGCTCTATCTTAGAAAAAAAGAAAGTAAAAACTGAAATAGTTGAATATTTGAAAACGCCTCCCACTCAAAAAGAAATCAAAGAGCTTTTGAAAATGCTTGGAATGAAAGCAGAAGAAATTGTAAGAAAAGGAGAACCTGTTTTCAAACAAAAATTTGCTTCAAAAAAATTGACCGAAGCACAATGGATAAAAATTCTTTCTCAAAATCCCATTTTAATTGAACGACCAATTATTGTAAAAGGGAGTAAAGCCATTATTGGAAGGCCTCCTGAGAGTGTTTTGGAGTTTTTGAAGTAAATTTTTATTTCCAATCTTACTTGCAAAGTATTAAATGCCCTTTTGTTTACCGAAATTCAAAAAGCATCCTTCCTGTTTAAAAAACAATCATATCTAAGTACTTAAAATTTGGTGAATAGAATTTGAGGTCGCAATTTGGCACCTCAAAGAAAAAACAGTTTAGATTTTCGAACCAAAATCTTCAAGATCACAATTTGTGACCTGGCAAAAAGTAATGTTAGATAAAGACCTTGCTGACATGTAGGGGTAGAAACACGAGTATTAAAACAAGTGGTAACGCAAAATGCGATACCCCTAAACATAAAAAAATATGACAAAGAAAATAACGTTATTATCAATTTCGCATGAGGTAATAATGAACAAAATTTATCACGTAAGAGGACAGAAAGTAATGCAGGATAAAGATTTAGCAGAATTATATCAAGTAACTACAGGAAATTTGAATAAATCAGTATTTAGGAATAAGAAACGGTTTCCAATTGATTTTATGTTTCAATTGACAGAGAAAGAATTTAAAAACTTGATATTCCAAAATGGAATATCAAGTTGGGGTGGAACAAGGAGGCTCCCATATGTATTCACAGAACAAGGAGTGGCAATGTTATCTGGAATTTTAAACAGTGATATAGCTATAAATGTAAATATTCAAATTATGCGAGTATTTACACAAATTCGTCAAATGCTATTTGATAATACTGAACTACGCCTCGCAATAGAAGAAATAAGAAAGAAAACCGATAACAACACCAAAAACATAGAAGTAGTTTTTCAATACCTTGATGAACTACTTGATAAAAAAGAAAGTCCTCGTAAAAAAATTGGTTTTAAAATTTCTAAGAAAAAAGCCTCAAAACCTTAATTTTTTAACAAAAACAATAGAAAAGGAATATTTCATACCTTCGGTGTACCGAAGGTTTGGTTTCAGGATGACCGGAAACCAGTAAGGAATAAATGTAGGGGTCCTGGGTTCGAACCC
>CAYWAV010000151.1:0-5081 GCA_964456225.1 uncultured Chitinophaga sp.
TTGAATTCTGCACTGAATAAGCCTCTTCACCAATATGACGTTAGTGTACCTTTGGTGCATTAATGCCGGGCAGGTCTTATACGTCTAGCACGGGATACCGCTACGGGTTCGGGTCGCAGGAAAAAGTGGATGAAATATCGGGTGCAGGAAATCACAATACTGCTTTGTATTGGGAATATGACACTCGTTTAGGTAGAAGATGGAATATTGATCCTGTTGAAAAAATTGGAATGAGTGGCTACATGTGTTTTAGTGGAGACCCAATTAGTCATACTGATATAAATGGCGATGATGATGTTTTTGACAGGAATGGGAATTTTCTATTTTCAACAAAATCAGGTAGTTTAATCAAAATTGTAACTCCTGAGGGAATACAGTTGCTTTCACAATTTACCTCTGAAAAAGGTCATTCATTGCCAGCCGCTAAAATAGTAGACTATTATAAAGTTGATGCAGGATTTAAAAAGAAAGATAGAGTTGGTGTAAGTCCCAATTATCATGGCCAAGGAGCAGCATATACTAATCGAGGAAAAGGCGGTGGAAGTTTTTTAAATACTAATGGAGGTTCTGATAAATTGGCAGACGATTCTAAGAATTTAGTAAGTATTATGAACCATGAACACAAACATAAAGTAAATGGAAGCGTTAGCTCATTCCAAGATCATTTAGATGTATATTCAGCTCAAATGGATGATAAAACATTTGAAGCAACCACTGCAGATTTTAAGGTATCGATGGCAGGTTCATATGCCAATTATTTAGCAGGAGGATATTTACAAGGAGAATTTCAACTTGGTCAAGTTGCTCAAAAAATTGTCGATTTTAACAAGAAGTATGAACAGTACAATATTTCTATAGTTGACAATACTACAATAACATATCAACTAGGTATAACATTACAAGCAGAAGGTAAAGATGATGAAGGGAAACCAGTAACTACTGCATCGGAACCAAAAACTGATCCACACTAAAAAAATTTAAAATGCACTTAAAATTTATTTACTTACTTATTTTTTCGGTATTGTTTGTGTCTTGTAAAAAAAGTAAGCAAGAAGTTACAGCTAATTACCTAACTGGAGGTTCTGAAAAGTTCTGGACTTTAATTATGGATTATCCAATAAAAAGATATATTGGAGTTAGTTATAACATTAATGGAAAATACGATGAATATATAATTTCGGATTCTGGAATCAGAACAAAAAGGATATTATATTCTTTACCAGTTTGGCAGTTACTTAATGACACGACTATGATAGATGGCAATGCAGATACTTTGAAAATTGAGTATATCAATGAAAATGTTTTAGTATTCAACAATATGTCCTCAAAGAGTAGGAAATTATTTGTATTGTTAAAATCTAAAGACCAGCATACAAAACCTGTTGCTGACACAACTACTAATATGAACAGTATAGATTTATAGTTTGACAGTATTGGTTAAAAATATTTTCCAGGTAGGCGGTAAGATGAAGCGTTTACAATTTGTGTAAGGTTCTTGTGTCTTTTTTTGCTTGCATTTGCACTTGCCACATATAGTTTGTGCATAAATTTACACGGAGAAGTGATACCAAAGAGTACGAATATTCGTTTTTGTATTTATAAGAATTTCAAATTCCCCAAAAGTGAAAAAATGAAGATTCAAAAACCAAAAACAAAAGAAAGTAAATCAAAATAGAATTTCTGAAACAACAACCTTTTAGTTTCCTGTTTTTATGATTAACTCGGAGTACAAACATCGCAGAAGCGTCCTGCTTTATTCTTTTCATAACGATTTTTTCTTGCCTGTCGGATATTTTCTTTGAATCGGTGTTTGTCAATAATAGCACCCTCAAAAACTTCTTGTGGTGTACATCCGTACAAAACACTAAAAGGACCTGGAAGATACAGGCAAAAAAGATAACGGCAGCAACATTGTTTGACACTTAAATACAACAGGGTCGCTGTTGTATTTAGTTGGAGGGCTTAATGATACCAAAGCTTTTAGGATGGTTTTTAGACATTTAAACTTTTAGTCGGTTGTTAGATTAAACTAATATAAATAGAACCCAATTTTTATCCCCCAATTTTCGATCTTGTCATGCTCTTTAATAAAATTCTCTTCGACAAAAGTCGAAAGTGGCGCAGTGTTAAATGTTGAGTATTTCAACGAAAGCCTTTCATAATAGAGACTGATCGTAAGGTATTTGTAATACGATCTAATTTTTTGAAAATAAGACATCTTTTCCTGAGAACTAAATAGAATAAATGGTTTGAAGACAAGTTCTGCAGAATAACACTTTCTCAAGGTGAGGAACACATTTACATTATTGGTATTATACAAGGCATCAGCACCAGGGCCAAAAAATGGATAAAGACGATTTCCTCTTTTAATTTCTAACATAAAGCCACCATATTTCTGAGGAAAAGGGGAAAAACACAACCCTATCCCAGAATACATATTCCCACCTACTCCATGACCATTTGTTCCATTAATTCCATTTTGAAGTGTATATGCTCTTAATGAATCTGTTCCATAGGGTTGAGAAACCACATAACTATTATAATTTTGTATGAAGCTATCAGAAAAAGAAGGGGCAGTTTTTGATGAAATCGACTTTCTTTCATAGCATATACCAAAAATAAATTTTCGTGTAAAAAAGCGGGCTAAATTAAGGTTGACTTGTAAGTGAAATCCAGATGTATGAAAAGAACCATTTTGGGGTGTGTAAAGATATCTAAAGCCACCACCAAGTAATGCTGCCTGAGATTCTTTTGAGGGACTACAAAGATAATTAAGGTATTTATGATCTTTAATAAATGGTGCTAAACGAACTGAATCAACCTGAGCTAAAATGTTAAGAGAGCTAGTCAGGCAACATACCACAAAACAAGTCGCTCGCAAAATCACTTTCATAATTCGGTCATAATTTACTTATCATTGCAGTACCCAATCATTTCGCTTTTGGAAATTTCAAGGCCAAGATCCAAACTTTTTGCAAGGTCAGCACATGCGGAAGTTTTCTCATTTATTTTTTTGAAGGCAAGTCCACGTTGATATATAATATCCCTGCTATTAGGGCTTGCATTTATTACCTGTGTAAAATCATTTATAGCACTTCTAAATTCTCTCATTTCAAAATAACACATTCCGCGATTGGCACGAATAGTTTCGTTGGGCTTAATAACTAAAGCCTTATTGAAGTCGCTAAGCGCAATGTCAAATTGTTTTAGCTGAAATTTAGCCCAGCCCCTATTAGCAAAGTAATCCGCTTTGGTTGAATCAATGCTAATTGCTATCGTTTCTTCAGTTATTGATTTGTCAAAATCTCCATTTTTTGTGTATATAATGCCAAGATTGTTGTGGACATCAGAATCTAATGAATTCATTGAGTTTGCCTTAAGAAAAAAATTTAATGCTTGGTCTGAAAAACCACTTAGAAGATATGCTCTTCCATAATGGTAGTACAACTTATAATTAGTTGAATCGAGTAATTTTGAGGAGTCCAAATCAGATAGCGCATTAAATAGATCTTTTGCATAAGCTTTGGCGGCACCGCGCAGCATATAGGATTTTGCCTGATCCTGATTGTTAATAATTGCTTCTGTAAAGAAAGTAATAGCACTTTGGTAGTCATTTTTTTTATAAAAAGAATAGCCCTTTTCAAATGAACTCTGGCTGTAGCACGAACAGCCAACAAATAACATTAACAGCAAACAAAGAAATTGAATTTTTAACATATTATTATACATTTTTAATCGTTATTATTGCCTCCACCACCCAAAACCACACCAAATGTAACTGAGGCTGTTGTTAAATTACCAAAATTAATCTTCCCTACGTTTGTAGACATCGCCCAACCATGCAACCCAGTAAGACTCCCCTGAATGTATACCCCCATGCCTTCGACTGCAGTATAACTTAACGTAACTATAGCTGTTCCACCCGCTGCAACTGGCCAATATCCGCCATGAAGGATATGTCTGTGTGGATCTACACTTACATCTAGAACATCTGCAACAGCAATACCACCAAAAGCACCCACGCTAAGGGTAAACGCTGAGCTTCCAAGTTGAAGCAGGCGATAATCCTTCATTCTACCAAAAGCAAGAAGCGATGTAGCTTCAAATTTAATCGCGCCTACTGGCCTTTTTTTCTGTTTTGCGTAATACAATCCCCATCGATTATAGATAGCCAGAGCCTGGTTGTTTGGCTCATCTATTTTGAATGGGGAGTCTGGAGTTTGCTTCCATTGAGTAGAATAGAAAACCGCGTCTCTCTTTCCATTTAATTGCCATATCAATGGATCATTTTCTTGATTTAGATTCCCTGCCGTCCCACCAAGATACAACTTTGTTTTGTCGAGCACATTTCGAACTTTTTTGACATCTGGATTATTCCACACTTTAATCATCGCAACTTTAACATCCGAACTCCCATCTTTATTACCGTTATTGTTTCCTCCTGGGGTTTCGTTAATCGTTTCAACGGCTATTACGTTATCAAGACATTCGCTGTCCCCAGTACATCCTTCATCAGCTTTAGAAATTCCATCTCCATCATCATCATGCTTATTATTCGGATCCTTTTTCTTTTCTCCTTCAAGACCGCTAGGATCAGCAAAGCAAATAGGGTTATTGTTGAAACAAGCATAGTAAGATTGGAATTCGTATGCTATCGGATCCACATTCCACCTTCTACCCAATCTACTATCGTACTCCCAAAATTCAGCCGAAGTGTGTGCCCCTTCAACTCCCGAAATCTCATCATCCTTCTCCTGTCCGTTTAGCCCGTATCTGTAGGCGTTGGTGTTGTATTTACGTCCTGGCATTAATGCACCAAACGAATAGTAATCTTGATGGTAAACTGCTTTGTTTATAACTACTTACAAAGAACGCAAAATATAGAAATAGGGTATAAATGACGAAAATTCATCTTCTAGGAGTGAAACAAATATACGAAAATTATACAAGAAGCAACTCCTTACCTTTTAATTGTTCAAAAGCTTTTTCGGTTTCGTCATCCATGAATTGCTGCGATAATTCTACATACCTGAAGAATTCTTTACTTCCTGGTGCGTGGCCGGAAATTTTACGTACCAAAT
>CAYWAV010000152.1:0-5030 GCA_964456225.1 uncultured Chitinophaga sp.
CAAGTAGTGGAAGAAGCGCCTTTTACTATTTTAGGAGTAAGCTTTTTCATGATTGGACTTTCGTTAAAGAAAAGCTAGTGTTGGAGAAGAAATGACGGAATTTCAAAAAAAAATTCACATTATATTGGAATGAAGAAACAATTAGAAATACAAGAGCTCGTGCCAGATTTGTTAAAAGATCTAGATATTGTTACAGCTGATAATACCATTCAACGTGAACTGGATTGGTTATTGAACGTGCTTTCAAGAAGGCGGGAAGCCCATTTGGATTTGGAGAAGTCCGGTCTCGCTTTTCATTTTTCAATGCTCGCATGTATCGATCCCCCTAATCATGGATTTGCAGAATCAAGCTATGCTAGTTTACTCAAAAAGTATGATTTCAATTTTTATGAACGTTTCACTTTGATATTTACACTTGCCGTGCATATAATGCCCAAGATTCTGGATACATTCAAATTTGAAAAACCACGAACGGAGCTGGGTGGAGTTACCGGTAAAAATCATCGCGGATTTATTCCCACCGGTGAAACACTTTTGTTTGTTCTGGCAGGGGATGATGTTGTAATGCGACTTCATCTGTTGAAGCTTTTTGAAAAGGATCATGCTTTTTATCAGGATAATCTGTTGTCACTAGATTCTGCTCCGGCAGGTGAACCTGAATTGAGTGGGATTCTTAGCGCTTCACTGGATCTTATTGATATTGCATTGCGTGGGAGTATCCGAAAACCGGATCTGCGAGCTGATTTTCCCGCAAAACTATTGAGTACCGATATGAGTTGGGACGATATTGTATTACCAACTTCTACATTTAACCAGCTCAATGAAATTGAGCTGTGGATCAAACACAATGAAAGGCTGTATTCCGATCCGGTGATAGGCAAAAAACTAAAACCCGGCTTCCGTGCACTGTTCTATGGTCCTCCAGGTACAGGAAAAACATTGTCAGCTTGTCTTATCGGAAAAAAAACAGGACGTGATATTTACAGAATAGATCTTTCTACTATCGTTTCAAAATATATCGGAGAAACAGAAAAGAATCTTGCAAAACTCTTTGACCGGGCTTCAAGAAAAGATTGGATCTTATTTTTTGATGAAGCTGATGCCTTATTCGGCAAACGAACAAATGTGAACGATTCACATGATCGTTATGCGAATCAGGAAGTTAGTTACTTGCTTCAGCGAATTGAATACCATGAAGGTCTTGTCATACTTGCAACAAATCTAAAAAATAATATTGATACCGCTTTCTTAAGAAGATTTCAGTCAATTGTTTATTTCCCAATGCCAAAAACGGAGGAGCGTTTGCTTCTGTGGAAAAAAGCTTTTTCTGAAATGATTCCTGTTGACGATACTGTTGTTTTGAGTGAAGTGGCAAAAAAATATGAATTGAGTGGCTCACTCATTCAGAATATTGTTTCGCATTCCACATTGAAAGCCTTGCATGAAAAAAAGAAAACAATTACTGTAGCGATGCTTCAGGAGAGTATTGCAAGAGAACTGGCAAAAGAAGGAAGGACCTTATAACTTAAAGTGAATACAATGTTTCAATCCATCCGAAAAGAATCCTCTCAAACTATAATTCAACCTCAACTGGAAATAGGTCAGGAGAATGATGTGCATGAAAAAGAAGCCAACCATGTTGCCGATAAAGTTATGAGTATGGGTGGTGGTGGATGTGATTCAGTAACAAGCGGAAGAGTGGGGACGATACATAAAATGCATGCAGGTCCTGTGTTGGTGCCTAAAATGGGTTCAGAGGATGAGGAAGAAAAAATTCAGAAGATGAGTAGCGGTGCAGCATTTATGCCTAAGATTATGGTGGATGAGGAAGAAAAAACGCTTCAGAAAATGCCGGAGATCATTAGGATGACGAATGGTTTCTCAGGTGGAATGATGGCTTCTGAAAATGTGGAACAAGGGATTAACAATAGTAAAGGTGGTGGTCAATTATTATCCTCTGATATACAGAATGAATTGGGAAATAAAATGAATGCGGATCTTAGCGGTGTGAAAGTGCATACCGATGAAAATGCCGTGCAGATGAACAAGGAGATTGGCGCAAAAGCATTCACCCACGGTAATGGTGTTTATTTTAATAAAGGACAATACAACCCGACTTCCAGTCAGGGAAAACATCTGCTGGCTCATGAGTTGACGCATACGGTGCAGCAAGGTAACGGGATAAAGCCTAAAATCCAGAGAAAAGTAGTACCTACGGATTTCGGTGAGTTTGAAACGAAAAAATTGGTTGCACTTCCATCAAATAGTGGTGTTGAGATAATTCTAAAATTTAGTCCAGATGTAACTAAAGTAGATGCTAAGAAAATTGCAATTACTCAAGTGATAAATCCCTTTTCAGCAACAGGTCAAAATTACCCTTTTGATCCTAACCAGGCAAACAGGATAGTGCCGGATGACAAACCAGGTGCAGGCTATTTTCTAGATGAGATGGGTAGCACAAATAACCCAATTTATTCTTATACAAAGAATTTAAGTGCTGAACAAAAATTAAAGGATACACCAAAATCATCAAATCCAACTTCCAACACCACAAAAGTTGCCTCACCTACTGATGGTGGAAATAGTAATTATGAATTAGGAAAATGTTATAAAACAAGTCCAAACAACACGTCTAAAACCAAGCATCCTGCGACAATATGGGATACTCCAAAGGGCGGTGGTAAAGTAGGAGAAGGAATGACCTTTGAAACAACGGCTTTCGCAATTGAAGGAGTTGATAAAAACAAATATTATGGATCAGTTAAGTGGGGATATAAAATAGAAGGTACGGAGGCTGCGCCTACAGTTACGATTACCGACATTGACATCGCTTCTATGGGAATGCCTACTCAAAATTTTATCGAAGCTGCGATTCTGTGGAATAAGGGAACAATGACAGGATCTTATGAAGTAAGTGCTGATCCAGCCAGTGCAATTGCTATAGCTACCAGCACCCTAGCGACTATTCCCAAAAACACTAAAGTTAAACAAATAGGTAATTCAGTTGCTTTATCAGGAGCGCCATTTACCAATGCATTGAAAGTAGAAACACAAGACAATGCGGGTGCCGCCACCGGATTTTTTTATTATATAAGTACTTCGGATGTTATGGACAAGGGCAATGGATCTGATAATAAAAAATTACCATTGGATGTTACCACAGCCGCAATGTGCTTGTCAAGAGTGTCGCCTCTCACTAATATAGACATTCCAATAGGAACAGTTGTACAATTCCTAGATCCGCTAGAACCTGCTGAATCGCCTACGAGAAAGCTCAAGATTTTGTCAGGCACTGATGCAAATGCAGCAGGAACTGTCACAAAAGAAGATGCAGGGAATGTAAAAAATGAAGGGGATACTTAAATTTTATAAGCATGAAAAAATCAGCTAGTGTAATGATACTTTTTCTTACTTGTTCGTATTTGCCAGGGCAAAAAAATGCAACTAAACATTCTGCAGTTATTGACGATTCAATAACAATTGTCGATTTAGGATCCATCAAAAAAATGAACCCAAATACAAAAAATGGTGCTTTTGCACAGAAATTAGTGGATAGAAAATTTGGTGAATTTTTCAGATATCCCATGCACGATGAGACGTTAAATAACATTTGGAAAGACTCCATTAATCATCAATTGTTAGAAGATCTTATTGAAGACGATTCCGTGTCCGATGAAGCTAAATTTCTTGCCTGCATTGTTCTAGAGGAAAAGGATGCACTTTATGGAAGGAGACATTCTCCTGGAACAGTAGTGAATATTTATGCAAAAGCATTGGTCAATAACTTTACCGGAATGGCTAATTCCTGGGGATTACTTTATGAGCCGATGGATGATGGACCGCAAGGAGTAAAACTTATTTCGATGAGACAATTTTCTGCTCCTGTACTTATAAAACTTTTGGATGATGAACGCTCTGATTTAGAATACCAGGGAAGTGCGGAGGCAACAATTGGCAATGGGTATAGATACAGGATCAAAGATTTTGCAGCCTATTATCTGGGAAGAATGATGGGAAAGCCTTTGAAATATTACCCTGCTTACAAAGATAGAGACAAACAGATCGAAAAATTAAAAGAGGATTTAAAGAGCTTTAAGTTTGATTGATATGGGAACATTTCAACATATTCAAAGAGAGAACGAACAACATTCTCAAACAATTATCCAACCTGTATTAGAAGTAGGCAAGGAAGATGATGAACATGAAAAAGAAGCGAATCATGTTGCTGATAAGGTAATGAAAATGTCTGACTCGGAAGAAGAGGAGAAGAAAATGAAGGAGAGTTCTTCCAAAGTACAGATGATGCCGGATAGCAAAACCAGTACGATCCAGGAGTCACCGGTGAAGGTGCGGATGCAGACAGATGGCTCAACTGGCGGGATGATGGCATCCAAAAATGTGGAACAGGGGATTAATAACAGTAAAGGTGAGGGACAGTTGCTGTCTCCCGATCTACGGGATGAAATGGGTAGCAAGATGAATGCGGACCTCAATAGTGTAAAAATACACACCGATGAAAATGCGGTTCAGATGAACAAGGAAGTAGGTGCAAAAGCCTTCACTCACGGCAATGATGTTTATTTCAACAAGGGACAATATGACCCTGAATCATCTCAGGGAAAACATTTATTGGCGCATGAATTGACGCATGCGGTGCAACAAGCTTCTGTAGTAAAAAGAAAAATTCAAAGGCAACGGTTAAAAGATTTTGTAAAGATAAAAGATGCTGATCTTAATTTAAGTAATACCGATATAGAATCAACCAACGAATATAAGGCCTATATGAATCCAGGTCTTGTTTGGCAAAAAGAACTAAAGTTAACAGCAGACGAGGCTAGGCTTGCCTGTCTCCTTATTCTGAATGCGATGAGGGATGGTGAAATTGTAAACTGGCAATTAAAAGCAAGGACGTACGCTCTTGCAGCACGAGATCGCTTGAATCAAAGAGGTCAGGGAATAGAAGGACCGAAACGACTTGATACGGAGATTTCAATTGTTAATGAATCGCATGCTGAGGAATTATTTGACCA
>CAYWAV010000153.1:0-4978 GCA_964456225.1 uncultured Chitinophaga sp.
TTGATACGGAGATTTCAATTGTTAATGAATCGCATGCTGAGGAATTATTTGACCAATTATCAGTATTGACTTTTTTCAATGATGCAGGAGAAGAAACTCCAATCCCATTTCATTATCCTGCTGATGGTTGCTACGCAAGAGCACATTTAATGGCCGAAAGACTTACTTCAATGGGATATGCGTCACAGAAAAAATTTGTTATGTCAACTAAGTCAGGGGGACTTACCATTAAATCTGATTATTCCGATGATGCTCCCATAGGTCAGACTGCCACTACAACATGGTGGTATCATGTGGCGCCAATAATCCCGGTTAAAAAAGCAGACAATAGTATCGTTGATATGGTAATGGATCCATCTCTTTCAGACCACCCAATAACTGTGAGTGAATGGACTGGGTTGATGAGGAGTGATTCATTTTCGGAAATGCCATTGGATGATATCAAAGGTTATTTGGATACTCATTCAAATATGTATCCTGTAGATGAAAATGTGACCTATTCGGCTGACAGATCAACATTTTTTCCACGAGAGTTTTATGAAAGCGAAGACAAAACACACGAGGAATCACAAATGAATAGTGTAAGACCTAGAATTAGTGATTATGCAATCAAAGCCTCTGTTCATGAACTTGCACAGATGATAAGAATAGAATTGAAAAAAACTTCGGGAAATATCGACATTGCTTCAATAATATCAAAAATCAAAACTCTTGACGCCACTCAAAAATTGTATTTTAAATCTGATTTTTCTAACTTGCTTGTTGAACTTCAAGTAAAAGTTTCGAAAATAGAAATGGATGAAATAAACACTGAATTAATTAAATAACATGAAAGCAAACATAATAATTACACCTTTGTTGTTTACTTTGGGTTTACAAATGACCACTTGTAGTGGTCAAACTAATAATTCCAAAATTGTTGACTCAAAAGATTCCGTAACACAAAATAAAAACATCATTAATATGGAAAAAGAACAGATTATAGGTAAAATTGGCTTCGTCCGAGAAAATGAGGATTCAATTGAGTTGGGACTTATTACTAATGCTCGTATTTTCAGGGCATCAAAAACCAGTGAAAAATTTGAAGCAATCAAAATTTTTATAAAAGAAGCAAGCGAAAGGGATATTCCTATTGAATTAACAGTTCAAAACAATAGCATCATGGATGCAAAAATTCCGAAGGATAAATAGTATTATTGGTTTTGCTCCTACGCAGAATTTTTTGGAACCCGCATTGTTATGGAATGCAAGTAAACAGATGATTCAATATCTGACGAAGGAAAATTCCTTGCCTGCGTGGTTTTAGATAAAATGGAATTACAGCAATATAGGGAATTACGTACAATATTTGGAAAGCTAAGTATGGTAATGATCAAAAAACCGCTACGAAGGAATGGTGGTAAGAGATCGGATTGAAGTATGACACTTCATCATTGGAAAGAGAGCAAAGTGCTAGAACGTTAAAGGAGTGGCTTTCAGAAAGAGGTAAAAAATGAAGGAGTATTGGTGAAGAAAAGTCGGAAGAGTTCAAATAGATTGTCAATTGATCAATCATGGTAGAAGAATCGAAAATTATTTTAGATAATGAATTAGAAAATATCGAAATCATTGGCTCAGGAGCTTTTGAAAACAATGCAACCACTATTCAAAATGAACTGAAGTGGATGGTTGAGGTAATTGAGGCCAAAGCGAAAATCCAGGCAGGCGAATTACCAGCTCATCACAATCTTGGAAGTATCACACCACCGCTTCTCAAAGGAAAAGCATGCAGATATTCTTCACTGGTCAATAAATATAAGTTTGGTTTTCCTGAGCGTTTTGCTATTATTCTGGCACTTAGCCCACATATCTATCCACAGGGGCTGAACTTATTAAAACATGAAAAGCCACCGGCTGAGTTTGGCGGTGTTGCGGGCAAGAACCACAGAGGGTTCATCCCTACTGGTGAAACATTGATGTTTCTTTTGGCAGGAGCAAACATTGAAAACAAAATAGATCTTATCAAGCTTTTTGATAAGGACCATGTTTTCTATAAGGACAACTTGATTTATCTGGAGTCGGCACCTCCTGGAGAACCTGAACTAAGCGGTATACTTACCGCGTCAGCTGATTTTGTTGATTTGGTACTCAGAGGAGATGTCAGAAAGCCAGATCTCAGAATCGATTTTCCGGCAAAGTTATTAACTACTGAAATGAACTGGGAAGATGTGGTACTTTCCTCTTCCACATTCAATCAATTGAATGAAATTGAATTATGGATTGAACATAATCATTTACTATCAAAAGATTCTGTTATTGGAAAAAAATTAAAACCAGGTTTTCGCGCATTATTTTATGGCCCTCCGGGGACAGGAAAAACATTGTCTGCTTGTCTTATCGGAAAAAAAACAGGGAGAGATGTATATAGAGTTGATCTTTCTACAATCGTATCTAAATATATTGGAGAAACTGAAAAAAATCTTGCGAAACTCTTTGACAGAGCTTCAAGAAAAGATTGGATTTTGTTTTTTGATGAAGCGGATGCTTTATTTGGAAAACGCACGAACGTAAATGATTCACATGATCGTTATGCAAATCAAGAAGTAAGTTATTTATTGCAAAGAATAGAATACCATGAAGGACTTGTTATTCTTGCAACAAATATGAAAAACAATATTGATAGTGCTTTTTTAAGAAGATTTCAATCCATTGTTTATTTTCCTATGCCTAAGGCAGAAGAAAGAGTATTGCTATGGCAAAAAGCTTTTTCAGAAACAATACCTGCTGACGATTCTATTTCTTTAACTGAGATTGCTAAAAAATATGAACTAAGTGGGTCATTAATTCTTAATATTGTTTCGCACAGTACTCTAAGAGCTTTTAATGAAAAAAGTAAAGTGATTACAATGAATATGCTGCAAGATGGCATTGCCCGTGAGTTAGCGAAAGAAGGCAGAACTTTATAAAATATTAAGTTATAAAATTTACGCCACCAATTTCGATTTCCTTTTCTTTAATTGAATGTCTGCTTTGTCCTTTATCCAAAGCCCAAGAGGAATGGGTTCATATCCGCTCATACATAACGAATAAGAAGAACTATTTTCTGTTAAGGTTTTTATATTATCTTTTTCATCTTCAATTGTCTTTACATAATCATAACAATTTTTATGGAGCGTTCTAAGGATTTTAAAAATCAACAGAAAGCGTTTGTTTTGACTTCCGTTATGCCCATTATTATAGCGTTGTATCATTTTTTTTAATGCCTCATATCGATACTCGAACCATTCCAAGTTCCCTGTTTCTATTTTACAAATTGCTTCAAAAAGATTATATGCCAATAACCAACTATTTTTATCTTTAATTAACTCTGTGCAATTTTTTAAAGATTTTAATGCAGTAGAAAATTCATTCATTCTGAATTCTACCCCTGCCTTTAAAAAACACCATTTCGAATACATAAATTCATCCTGTTGCATACTTACTTTCATAAAAGCTCTTTCCATAATCGAATTTACCTTTTTATAATCTCCCTTCATGAGGAAACTATAAAGTAATATTTCCAATGATGCTAATTCATTTAAAATATCTTTTTCAAAATGCTTATTTGCTTGGTTGGCATGATGAATTGCTTTTTCATATTCTTCCATAAGTAAATGGCATTTTGCCAATTCCATATTTATTTTACCCGAATAATATGGAGTTTTTAAAATTTCATACGTTTCAATATTTTTAAGTGATGTTAAACCAAATTCCAATGATTTCTCAAACTGATGGGTTTCCCTATAATAGTTCAAAGCAGATAAATTATAATAAAAACCAATTTTCACTGATTTACTTTGATCATAGTCCTTTTGAATAGCATCTAACTTGTTTTTCCATTCTTCGATGGGATGTCTATTGGTGCTTTTGAAAAGTCTGGATGCGGTCATTTCATAATGGAGTGATTTTGCGAATTGCACTTTTTCAAGGAGACTTGTATTTGTTTCAATTCGTTTCATAAAGGCAGAAAACACATCTTCACTGGATTTTAATAAATTGTAATTTCTGCATAGTTCGTCAATGAGAATTTGTTCGGCAAATAATTCATTTTTTTGAGCAATTGATGAAGCTCTTTCTAGTATTGTTATGCCTTCTCTATAAATTCCTCGTCCCAGCAGAATCTCCCCCTGAAGGAGCATTCTTCTACAATCAAAAATTGCCAGATCGTGTTTGACTTTAAATTTTGTTGAGGAAGTTTGTAATAAAAGAATATTTACTATATCGTTTTTTAGTCTGCATTTAAGTTTCGCAAAATTAGTTTCGTTTTTTCTGCTTTTGTCATAGAGATCGAGGAATACCTTTTGATCTAGTTCATCAATTTTTTTACAACCTTTTGATTTTACCGCAATGTCAAATAGTAAATTAATTTTTTTGCAATCATTTCCTTTCTGATATTTATAAAAATGTCTCAATAATTTAAGTTCTCCTGTTTGAAGATTTTTTACCAAATTAATAACGTTTTCCATAGTGCCTGATTGAAGTAGTTTCATATTATTGAGGCTAAAATCTGAAAAGACTATTTTATTTCTATGGACACTTTTGTATGTCTGTGACATTGGATTGGCAGGCTTTATTTTGAAAAATTACATTTAACGCTGTCCGAAACCTCCGAAAACTGTCCCTTGACATATTGATTTTTAGCCTTATTTTTTGGGCACTAAAAAATAAGATATACGATGGAACACAAGATAGACAAGCAAAAGATAAAGGAAAAGCAGTATTTTGCTTATGAAAATGGGCAGCAGATAATAGATAAAAGTGTAATTACTGATAATGCTCTTATTATAAGTGAAGAAATTGCATGGCTTTCTGTTATTGTTGATGGGCGAATTGCAAAGTTGGAAAAACCTGAGTCTGATACCCTGTATTTTTCGGAAATAGCCCCTCCAAACCTTTCAGAAAAGAATTCACCCTATGCCGATTTGGTGAATAATTATCAATTAAGTATAACGGAAAGATT
>CAYWAV010000154.1:0-4952 GCA_964456225.1 uncultured Chitinophaga sp.
ACGATCTTAACTTGCAATTGTAAATCAACGAGTTAGAAAAACGTTAGTCATAACCATAAAAAACGACATCACAAACAATGAAACAGACAAATTTTATATTGATATTTTGGTTTTCTATGCTGACCTGTTTGACAATTTTCGGGCAGACAAGCGACTCAATAAAACCTTTTACGACTGCCGAAAAAGCAAACACTTTAATGACAACTCACAATACTGCCGACTTTGACCAAAGTGATGATTTTTCGCCTGGAATGTTATTTTTTGCACTAATTGGTTTGGCGTTAATTTTAATTTGTGTTGGTGCTGGCATTGTGTTGACTGTTTTAGGACTATTAGCTATTTTCGGACTAGTATCCTTCGGTGTTTTATCGACCTCACTAATTGTTGGACTTAATAAAAAATCATTTGCAAAAGGCTTCAAGACATTTATAGTTTTATCATCAACTGTTGGCGGACTTTTAATTTGCGGGACAGGGTTTTGGCTTTTTAATAAAATTGTTCATTGGTGGACAACTCAAACTGCAATTTTTACTGGTGCGACTTGCGGGCTTTTAGCAGGTTTAATTTTTGGACTTTTAGCAAATTACATTTTGCAACGACTGACAAATTATTTTAAAACAAAACTTAATTTAGCTTGACAATTCAACGACATAAAATAATGGCAGCTGGTAACAGCACCTACAAAAAATTGGCGATTCAGTGCTCCGCATCAACATTTGCGGTTAATCAAACATTGGTTCTCCGCATCAAGTTTTGTGGTGAAAATCGCCAACTTCTTGTAGCTGCAAACCGTTACCAGTAATTGTATGAAGACACTGCTCACATTGATAATTTTAACGACTTTTGGTTGCTCTAACAAACAGACACCGAAAGACGAGAAATCAACTGTGACGGTAACTGAGCAAAAAATAGAAAAAGTATTTAAGCTACTTGACGACTTTCCAACTATAAAAGACACGACCAAATTCATTTCTGACCTTCGACAAACTTTTGACCTTGAAGTTCACGAAAGTCCAGTTCAAAAAGACAATGAAAAAATTATAGCATTCAAAAAAGTAAAACTTTACGGTTCAGACAAAGACTATATTTTTATTGAGTATGACTGGAAAGTAGGTTCAATGGCTGAATTTCCTTGGAAGTATCAAATACTTTTGACAACAGACGGAAAATTGGTAAAAATATTATCAGGACAGCATTACGAATTTATTGAAATTTTCAAAAATGAAAATCCGTTTTTAATGACAGTTGTTGGAACTTCAAAAGGAAACGGTGGGCACGAGCTTTACAAAATTTCGGCAGACACATTAGAAAATATTTATGAAGGCTACTTCGACTATGACGTTCAGACTTATGATGCACACGAAGACCTTTCGGTGTTTGAACCTAACGAATTAAGAATTGGAATAAAAGACGAAAATAATGACGGTTTTAATGATATTGTATTTACTGGACAAGAATTAATGTTAGGCAAATACACAAAAGACAGTTTGTGGTATGACGTTGAGAACGGAAAACCATTTTCAGTTGAAAATCCTGCAGACAGAATTTCTGTAAAATATGTATTCCTTTACAACAAGCAGACTGGACATTTTAAAGCAAAAGAAAAGTATGGAGCGGACAATTAACGAGCGAAAAACAACTACTGGTAACAGCACCTACAATAAATTGGCGGTTCAGTGCTCCGTAGACACATTTGTGGTTAATCAAACATTGGTTCTCCGCATCAACATTTGTGGTAAAAATCGCCAACTTCTTGTAGCTGCAAACCGTTATATGCAATTAAAAATACGAGTATACGATGACTAATAAGAATCATAAAATAATTGCAGAAAACGATAAAAAAAGGTCTGAATTTATCTATAACTTTTTCATAGCAGAAAGTCAAATAAATATGGCTGTTGAAAATAATATTCCAAAGGTAATTGTACAATATTGGCACGACCTTGAACAAATCCCAAGAGATGTTGCTAATTGCATTCAAAGTTGGAGAATTTTGAAAGATAAAGGATTTGAATTTAAACTGTTTGATGATTCAAGCGCTAAAATATTTATAGCCGAAAATTTTGAAGAAGAATATCTAAATGCATACTTAAAATGCCATCATCCCGCTATGAGATGTGATTATTTTAGATTATGTTATTTATACACTTTCGGTGGATTTTATATTGATTGTGATGAGTTATATTCTAAGCAAGAAATTGATTCTTTATACCTTGATAATAATCTCAAAATTCAATCTCTTTGTTTCAGTGTAGAAAAAGATCAAATGGTTGAAATTAAAGACTGGCTTACTAAACCTTACAACCTTACAAATATTTACTATATAAATAACAACCCCATACTTGCTCCTTCACATCACAATTTAATAAGTATAGCTTTAAAAAGAAGTACAGAAAAACTGAATAACGATGAAAATATTTTTGATATACAATCCACAACGGGACCAGGAAATCTAAGTGAATCAATGGTATACTATCTTCTAAAAAATCAAACTGAAATTACAATTATTAAAGATTGGAACCACATTTCTTGCACTCCTTGGCCATTAAGCTACAGAAATGATGATAGAAATTGGAGACTTTATAATGCCAAAAGCAAAAAATGGTTTAGTTAAAGAAATCTTATGAACATTATAACGGGCAACAAAAATTATCTCTTTTTAAGATTCAAACTATCGCAGATAATAAGAGCTATTAGTAAAAAAATTACACTAACTGCTTTCGGTAAAGACAATAATAAAATTAATAAAATTTTCATTATTAATCTCGAAAGACAAACTGAAAGATGGGAATTAATAAAAAAAGAACTTAAAAATATTCCAACGAATGTTGACACTAATCTTTCAACTTTTTCTGAAAGGTTTTCTGCAATAGATGCAATGAAAGAATCTTTGACCAATCCTAAGATAAGTAGTACCTATAAATTACAAGACCAATACTTTGTTGACCCAGATCCTAGATTATTAGAAATAATTAGAGAAAAGGAAATAAATATTGAATTAACTAATCAAGAAACAGCAGTTGCTTTATCCCATATATCTGTATGGGAGAAAATAATATCACAAAAAATATCTAATACTCTCATTATAGAGGATGATGTATATTTTGAAAATAAGTTTTCAAAAACATTGAATTCTTTATGGGATGAAATTACATCTTCATCCTTAGAATTTGATATAATATTTGTTTCATACAAAAGAGTTGAACATAATCCTGATATAATAAGAATATCAAAAAATTTATCGATTCCAAAAAGAGGAATATGGTGGTTTTCTGGATACATTTTATCAAATAATGGAGCAAAAAAATTATTGAATAAATTACCTGTTATCGGTCCGATAGATTTATGGATTAATCACGAGTTTGCAAATATTAGTGTTTACCTATCCAACGAATCTATTATTAGTCAAAAGCTTTTTATGCAATCTGATAATAATTATTCGATTCTACCGATTCTTTCTCAAATCGGCATAAAATCAAATGAAACATTTATTTTATTAGATAAATTGAAAGGAAAAAATCCAGTTTTTATTTTCGATTTAAGCGAGGATTACATAATAACGTTGTCAAAAATTAATACATTATTAAGTCTGAATAGTTACAGATGTTATAAACGAACAACAGAAAGAGATTCATTTTATGTAAAGGAGATTTTAAGACAAAAAGAAACTCTATTATTTGATTCTTATTTAGGATTTAACTCAATCCTAGATAATTTATCTGATCTCATAAACTTCTATCCAAGCGGAATAATTATAGTAATTGAGGAGCCTAATAATAAATCTTTACGGTCAACATTATCTCAAGAAATTAGTAGAAAATTGCATTTTATAAATCCAAGAAGCAAAAATATTTTAAGGCAAGTTTCTTATTTATTGAAAATTAAACATTGGGAATTAAATGGTATTAAAGTAAATCGCATTGAAATAGATCAAAATGCCACTTCTGAAAAAATTCAAATTTTGAATAAATTTAAATATATAGAACATGATGTAAATCCTTGGATAATCCCAATTCAAAATATTGAAAAATACTTACCCCATAATCATAACGAATTTGAAATACTTCCTTTAGCAAAACCTATTAACCCTTTTCTATATACTTTTGATAGACTTGATTTAAATTATTGGAAGATCTTAGAAGATACTTTTCCTTCAAATCAAGCACATTTTTCTAAGAAAAATTTTAAAATAAATAATTCAGGTTTTGAAATTACAATAACTAAAGATGTACTAAAAGAAAAACAATATTCATCTTCCGCGATAACGACTAAAAAGCCTTGTTTGTATGGAAGCTATGAAATCTCAATGAAGCCAATTAAAGGAGATGGAGTTATTTCTGCATTTTTCCTTCATCGAAATGACCCATGGCAAGAAATTGATATAGAATTCCTTGGAAATGACACAACAAAGGTATTACTAAATGTATATTATAATCCAGGATTTGAAAATGTAGATTTTAATTACGGAGTCAGAGGAACGCCAATTTTAATAGATTTAGATTTTGATGCTTCGGAGGCATTTCACCTATATAGAATTGAATGGGAATACCATGAAATTAGGTGGTACATTGATGATAAAATAATACACTATAGAAAAACTTGGACGCCAACACCAATACCTGATCTTCATTTAAACGTTTATGTAAATGCATGGATTACCAATTCAGAAGCGTTGGCTGGAAAATTTAATGAAAACATTTTACCTATAAGTATGAAAGTAAAACATATTAGAATTTATGAATTTGAGTATGAAAATATTAACTGCATATAACAGCGGTTTGGCAAAAGTGGCGGTTCAGTGCTCCGCAGACACATTTGTGGTTAATCAAACATTGGTTCTCCGCATCAACATTTGTGGTAAAAATCGCCACCTTCGCCAAGCCGCAAAACGTTATGCGCAACCCACCCTATTCCGCAATAAAATTGACTTCCAAAGCTAACTTTTTATACTT
>CAYWAV010000155.1:0-4765 GCA_964456225.1 uncultured Chitinophaga sp.
AACGTGAGCACTGCTGACGTAGCCGCGCTTAGTCGGCTATGAAAAGTAGTGCATAGTTGGCTGTATAATATTAAATAAGATTCTCGATACTTTCATCAGAATCATTCGGTTCAATTTCTACAGTAATTTCAACTACATTTTTTGCATTCTCTTGTACAATACTCAGTAGCGAACTGGGGTCGCGATATATCCCACCTATATGATTATCCCCAACAAAACAGCCAAAAAACTCTTTGATTAGCCACCCAAAGGAATTATATGGTATTTCTATCGAATTGATTGAATTTTTATTATTCAGTTGTATTTGCAATGCCGAGAAGCATTTAACTCCTTTCTCAGTATAAAGCAAAAAAAAAGAATCAGATGTCAAATTAAGCATATTATTTGCCTGAATAAGTATATCCTTGTTGTAAGCATAATATGATTTTTTGAGTTTTCTGTATTTCCCGATTTTTGCCTGTGCCAAGAATGCTTTTGAAATTTCTTGACCATTCTTCTTTATTTTAATGACAAACCCCAAATCAGCACCGACCTGTTTTTCTTGGCTCTTGGTAAAGGATTCAACACGAAATGAAACATTAGGAAGTGAAATGCCTGGCAAGGTCTTTTTTATACCATCAATTAGATGGTTTGTCAACTCACTTTGAAGCCCTCCGCTTATCTGTTCTTCTTTGCCTTCTATTTGAGGCTGAACAGAGATAACTCTTTTGGATATTACTTCGGTTGACGCATCAATCGCATCACTTATTTTAATATTTCTACGCATTTGCAGGTTGGATTTTAGGTATATCGTCTAGAATTATAGTAGTTAGGTCTTCATTCGTCACATACGATTCTTTGCCTAACCTTGACATTTGATTGATCTCAATTTTCTCGAACAAATTTCGCACTCCACGGGCGTTTCCAAACGCAGAAACGTCTTTATTTTTGAGAAAAATGATGAGGTCTTTTATTGGCAAGTAAAGGTCATCACTCATTGAATAACCTTTACTACTATACATTTTGCAAAAAATTGTCATTAACTCATCGTCTTCATAATCTTCGAAATCAATATGATATGAAAAACGGGATTTAAGCCCTAAGTTAGAATCTAAAAAAGTAGCCATATTTTTTGAATATCCCGCTACTACTACCACCAAATCATCTCTATGATCTTCCATTAATTTCACAAGCGTATCGATTGCCTCCTGTCCAAAATCATTGGATACATCTGGTTTAGCTAAGGCATATGCTTCATCAATAAATAATATCCCTCCAAGGGCTGATTTGACAATTTCCTGCATCTTTTTAGCAGTATGTCCAACAAATTTTTCGACAATAATAGATCTATCAACCTCTACTAGGTGGCCTTTCGACAACAACCCAATTTCTTTATAAATATTTGCTAAAATTCTTGCAACTGTCGTCTTACCGGTTCCAGGGTTTCCAGAAAAGACAGCATGTAAAGTTTGAGGCGTAATATCCAATCCACGTTCTTTTCTCAGTTGTCGAATTTTAGCAACGTTAACCAATTTTTTTACTTCGTCTTTCACAGATTTTAAACCATGTAGCCCCTCTAATTTGGATATGGCATCAATTTCAATCTCATTGGAATTAACTTTTAGAAAATTATTTGGCTCAACCACAGTTATAGTATTCGTGCTTTTTTCCTCTAATTCTGTAATCCTATCTTTCAAACTAGATAATTCAAGGCTAATTTTATCGATTTTTTCATTCTTATTGTCTATTTCACTTTTTAGGATATTTATCTCTGAATCTTTTACATTTAATTGAGAATTTCTTTCTGTTTGGATGGCTGCTACTGCTTCCTTTAATGACAAATTGTCCTCAGATAGTTTTGTTATTTGAGTTGTCATATAATCATAGTGATTCCTTTTTAGGAACCGCACTGCACTAAGGACACCTTCCTTTCCCGCTCCGAAATTTTTCGTTTCTTCATTCCCATCTGGAAATACCACAACAAAGGATATTTTATCGCGATTATAATTTCCTGAGCAACTGATGGAAAGTTTTTTGAGCTTTGATTTTCCCAACAATATTTCAATAATTTGTTCGCCATTATTTTTATATATTTCTATGTCATAGGCAGGATTCCAGTAGGGTGGATTACGCCATGTGCCATTCATCTCTTTAAAAATAAGCCACGGTTGACCCTCTAATGCGTTTTCTAACGATTGGAAAGTTTTGACTTCCATATCTTCAGTAAAGCCAAACCACTCAATTTTATTTATTTTATCCATTATTTTTTATATTCAATTACAGCCAACGTTTGGATGTGCGCTGTGCCGACGATTAGGAGGCATATGCGTACATCCGTTGTTATGGGCTTTAAAATGTCTGCTTTGCGTATAAGTCCATCAAGTCCATTGCGGAAAATTGAAATCTTCCTAAGTTTTTCGGGTCGTTAGCCATTAAAAGTTTCTCCTTCATCTTTAATAAGATTCTTTCCCCCATCATTGGGTCAAAGAGTTTATCTTTTACAAGTTTTCTTAAAACTTCATTACTAAGGCAATTACCTGGCTTTCTATTTAGTATTTGAATTAGGCCTTCAACTCTGTTATCATCTTTTACCTTTGCAATCTCTTGTTGAAAAGCCTGATATAGATAAAATTCACATGTTGAAAGGATTATTCTGGCATATCCATTTTCAGTGATTGTTTGCCTAATTGCGTTTTCAACATCTCCACCTATCATCAAATCAAGATAAAACAGAGAGTATCGCTGTTCTAGAAATACAGGATATTCAGGATTGTCTGGTGCCAATGCCGCATAATACGGGAAAACCGTTTCTCGTGGCATAATATACTGAAGGTTGAATGCTCCCGAGCAAGTCGCAAATATCACGAAAAGATTGTTTGCGGTTAATATATTGATGTTTGTCAATTTGTCAAGCAGTGTTCGCCAATCAACAAAATCTCCGTTGCATATTGTTAATCCATCTTTATTTTCTGTTCCGTGTATCTCAAAATGTATCAGTGGATACTCGTCATCTAATTTAATTTTTTCGCATATCAAATCCAATTTATGAAGTAGTTCGTGTTTTGAATTTACATGAGCAAGTTCAAATGAAAATGGTTCGTCTCGTAACTTATTACAATAAGGGAAAAATATCTTTGTGTAATATTCACCTGAGGACAACAATTGTCCATCTCTGATTTGTTTTTCATGCTCAGGTAGCGATTCTATTACAATCACCTTATCAAACTCAAATCCAAAGTACTTCATTGCTATCTATTATTGCCTATAAATGAAGGGATACGGCGTTGCCTGCACAATTATGGTCAGGAATCCTCAATTTTCAATTAAATGATAATTGACTTTTCCTGTTTTTATATTACCAACTACCAACCACCTTTCCTTGTCGTCGTCCAATATTACAACTCGATATTTTGGATTTACAGAATACCCAAAATATTTATCCCATTTCTCACGGTTAGCAGCTGTTAGGTTTGAATCCGAGAGAGTTTCCATCCATTCTAGTAATCCAATAGTAATTTTTATCATATTCCTAATGATTTTAAATCAATTGCATGTTTTTCAATTGATATTTTTTGAAATTCAGAAGTTATTTGGTTAATATTGCTGTGTACATCAGACATACCAGATGCGTCATTTATTTTTTTCCTTTTCTTTGAGTAGTACCTATATATTAAAATAGCCCCGACAATTAATATCAATCCGGGAATTGGAGATTTATTTTCAAATATTTTTGCATTATCCATGAAATAAATTACCATCATAACAGCAGTAGCTACAATACCACATCCAGTTTGAGTTTTCTTTCTTCTATTTACAATCGCTTCAATTTTTGCTTTGGTAAAATCTTCGGCAAAAGAAATTATTACAATTTTCAACTGCTTAACTTGTTCAAAATCGGCCGATTCATCTAATCCAATCATATCCATAAAGTATAAAATTTCATCTATTTTATTTTGTACGGCAACTCGCTTTTCTGTATCCAAAAATTTATCTGTATCACGTAGCTCATCAACCAATTTAAGGAAGATAATTTTTTCATTTGTGAATAAAAATATTACAGAATCTTTCCATGAATCAAGAATAACTTCAACATTTTCCTTCAAATCTCCGTGAGAATTTTGATAAATTTGATAACAACTTTGCATTGTTGGTACAGAAATGATCGCTTGGGCTAAAGCGTTTCCATAAAGACTTTTTGACAATTGATCAAGAGTGAAACTGTCATATCCCTTTTTTAAGGTAACTCCCGCTCCACCCGCCAACATACTGTATCCAATAAAGGTACCTGTAAAACTTTTTGATTTATTTGCAATGGCACCGCCTGCAACTGCGGTTGCTAAACCAACTACCGCAGCAACTTGTGCTTCCTTTTTTTCTGCGAGAGCCTGGTTTGTCTGATCAATATAAAGTTTTATTGCAGATGCAAACTGATATCCATAATGAAGAGTAATTGCTTCTAAATACTTTTTTATTATTGATTCATCTGTGTGCTTTATTGATCTTTCAATATAGTCCTGTATGTTTATTGTATTAATTTCTGCGACCTCAGTCATTGCTAAGTGAGTAATAGCTTTGCCAATCCAACCTCCAGAGTTTTTTGGGTCGTCTTCAATCGCCTTTTCAAAGAGGCTAAGAGCTTTGTGAAGTTCATTCCCTGCAAAATAACTTGAACCTAATTCTAAGTAAGAGTTTAATTTTTCATTTTCTGATTTAAAATCAGATTCTATGTTTTTGACTACTGATAGTATTTCTTTCATGTGTTATTTTTTTTGTTTTACTTGCCCAT
>CAYWAV010000156.1:0-4686 GCA_964456225.1 uncultured Chitinophaga sp.
CGCCAGCACCTAACAGCACCTAAAATAAATTGGCGGTTCAGTGCTTCGTATGACAGTTTTGTGGTTAATCAAACATTGGTGCTTCGTATGAAATTTAGTGGTGAAAATCGCCAACTTCTTTTAGCTGCATTCCGTTAGCGGAAACCCTAAGGGCGACCGTGCAAGCATTAAAGTAACGGACATGAAACGAACATTTTTACATAAACAACTAAGCGGAATGACTGACAAACACGCAGACCGACCCGATGTATTTTTATTTTTTGCCCTCCCGCATTTTTTAAAAACAATTTTATTGCCCCCACACATTTGGCACATTTGGTTTTGCCCAACAGCACAAGCCGACCCTCCGCAAAACCAAAAGAGCCAAATTTTCCCACGCTTTGTTTGGCTTATCTGCATCTTGACAATGTTGTTTTCCATTGACAGTTTTGCACAAATCAAAACACCGCAGACACCGCAATTTGAAAACCAACAACCGCAGACTCCAACTCAAAATCCTTTAGGTGCAACGAGTAACGACATTATGGAGCAGACCTACCGTAATGCTGAAAAACAAATGGGAGCTTACATGAACCGACCTTACTTGACAGCAGAACAAAACAAAAAAGCAGCTCAACAATTTCAAATGCAACAGTTGCAAAACCAATCAGGTTATGGAAATCCGACTGCCCAAAACAATTTTAACCAAATGACACCGAAAGCCAAAATGGAAAAAGAAATGGTTGAAATATTAAAAGAAAGTCAAAACAGTAATTCAATCACAAACGAAAAAGACTATTATAATTCGGAAAATTTCAAAAACGATTTTTCAAACTACATCAAGGCAAAAAATAGTATCAAAACAATGTTGAATAATGAACAAAGTTTATCAATCAAAGACGCTTTTTATCTTTCAGAAGCTGCCTTCGGCAGCTTGCATTTAAGTTATCAGGAATACAACAACACCATAAAATCAAATGCCGATTTTATTAAGCAATGGCTTAAAGAAAACGGCTATAATTTGACTGACCCCGAAGCATTGCATTACGGTATTCAAAAATTTATGTCCGACACTTTGTATATTACCATTGACGGTAAAAGGCAAGGTCACATTCCTTATTATTACGATTACATTGACGCACTTTCGGGCAAGGACAGAAGGAATTATTTTGTTACCAAAACCATTGCCACAGGTAGCGGACAATGCCACACTTTCCCTATTACCTATTTGATTTTAGCCGAAGCCCTTGTAGTAAAGGCAAATTTGGCTTACAATCCAATGCATTCTTTTATCCGCTTCAAAAACAACGCAGGAACAGTAGTAAACTATGAAACAACCGTTGACAAATTTCTGCCTAATTCCTTTTACATTGAAACACTTCCAGTAATGGCAGAAGCTCAACGAAACAATTTGTATGTAACCGAATTGAATAAACAACAAGTTGTTGCTTCTGTTTTATTTGATTTGGCAGTAAATTTCATCAAAGAACATTGGCTGCATGACAAGACTTTCGTTTCTGAATGTATTGACATTGCTGAACCCTATTTCCCAAATCAAGGATTTATTAATACTGCAAACAACTACTTGCATAAAAGATTATATGCAGACGATTTCAATAACAAAATTCAGGAAAAAGGTATCACGGATTTTAATGACATTCAAAAATATCCTGATGTATTTCAAGCATACAAAAAATATTACGGCTATATGGAAAGTGTAAGCAGATTGGGAATACAAGATTTTCCAGAAGCGGAATATTTGCGGATGCTTTCTTATTATGACCAAAAAGGAAAATTACAAACCGCAAAAATTATAAACTCAAAATCAAAAAAATCTCTATTTATAAATTAATACCTTTGAAATGATGAAAAACTACATCAAAATATTCGTTGCATCCATGTTGCTTCTTGGTTCGTGTAAAACACATAAACCAGTTGTTCAAAACAGTGTTACCCAAGCACCAGTTGAAATTATTCAGCCAAGGGCTGACACAATAAATTACAATTATCCGCCACCACGATATTACAGTGTTCCTAAAAAGATTTTCAAAGAATTAGAAAATTATGAAACTGCGTTTGATGAACTAAGGGCAATGCTTGAAGGAACTAAAGAAGCAAACTTTGAAAGGGCAGTTTTCATAAGCGAAAATCCACACTATGGCGACAAATTCACTTATGCCGAATTTCAGAAAATCATAGATGTTCATTTATACTTTGTAAATCAAATCATCGCTGCCAATGATAAAGGCGACAGCATAGATTTCAATGTAAAGGTTAATCAATATGGCAGGTTCAACATGGATGATATCCGCCATATGCCTGACGAGAAAAAGGCATTGTATAAAAAATCCATCGCCAACTGGGCTACATTTACTTACTTAACTGACACTGTTAATATCTATCCGTTTTTTCATAGACCCTTTACTTATGCAACACATGACCCTTTTGGAATTAAAGATTGGTCAAACTCACAAGTAATCAATCTGCTTTACTCAAAGGAACAAAAAGGGAACTGTTTTGCCCTTACTGCATTATTCAAAATTCTTTCTGACAGACTAAAATCAGATGCAAGAATTTGCACAGCACCACAACATATTTACATTCAGCACAAAGACAAAAAAGGCGACTATTACAATGTCGAACTTGCCACGGCAGGGCATCCCGGTGACGGAATAATTCAAACACTTACACACACAACCACGGATGCCATAAAAAGCGGTATTGCATTGAGAAGTTTTGATGCAAAACAAAGTATTGGTTTGTGTTTAGTAAACCTTGCAAAAAGCTATGAACATAAATTCGGTTCAAAAGACGATGATTTTTTATTGAAATGTGCAGAGTTAGTGCTAAAACACGACCCATTAAACTTAAATGCTTTATTGCTGAAACAACAAATTTTAGATGTAAGAGTTTCAAGTTTTGCAACAGAAAATAATATCAGCGACATCAATAAACTTAAAGCAAATGCTGAAATTTCGCAAACTGTATATGAGTTAGAAAATCATCTTACTTTGTTATATCGCTTGGGCTATCGCCAAATGCCTTACGATATGCAGGAAATTATCATGACAGGTATTTTCCCGAAAGACTTCAAAGATAAAAATCCAAGTCCTTTTACAACCATATATCCAAAAGATGAACACAGAAAAAAATTCACAACACTTTATGGTGGTTTGTTTCAAGAAGTATTTGAAATTAGAGAGTTTGAGCCTTACGGACATTTTACTTTTCAAACCACAACAAACAAAATCACAGTCGTTGATACAACTGCTCAAACTGGATTTTTAATTGACCCTGTTGCATTTGCGTATGATTTTGGAGCAAGAATGTATGATGCAAGATTAGGTAGATGGATGAGTGTAGACCCAAAAGCAACTGTTATGCCTGCACGGTCTCCATATTCTGCCTTTATGAATAACCCAATATTTTGGGATGACCCTGACGGACAATGTCCGATTTGCCCTTGGTTAGATGCAGTAGTGGATATTGGTTTTGTAGCCTACGATGTAGGTTTATTAATTCATGAAAAGGTAACTACAGGCTCTACAAGCGGAGCAAATTGGGCGGCTCTTACTGCTGATGTTGGTTCTATTGTTATTCCTATGTCAGTCGGAGCAGGTATGGCTGTAAGAGCAGGATTTGCAACAACGAAAGGAGCTGTTAAAACAACCACTAAAATTATAGTTGAGAAAGCTAAAAATGTGGTACTAAAGAGTGCTAATGATATAAATAAAACTTTTACGAAAATCCCTGGGAAATATGCACCATTCAAAGCAGGAACAAAAGTTGCTGAATTTACTACTGAAGCTTCCGAACAATTTGTTAGAATGTATAAAAAAGGAGAGAACAATCCCGCAGGACAATGGATGATGAAAAAGTCAGATTTATTGGATAATAAAGGTAAAATGTTAAGTCCAGAAAAAATTAAAGACAAATTTTCCTTAGAATATGTTCCTGATAGAATGGTAGATGTAAACGTTCCTGCAAATACTAATATGAGAATGGGTGAAGCCGCAGGAGTTGATAAACTGGGAACTTCTGGTGGCGGAACGCAATTTCAACTACTTGACCAAATACCTGATAAATCATTTACAAATTCACGACCAATCCAATAGTAATTATGAAAAGAAAGATTGAAATTGATAACAACAAAATTTTTTTAGACGATAATTTACTTCTATCTTTTGATTATGCGATAAAAGAATTCATTGATTTTGAGAATGTAATTGTAGTTTGCCTAAATTATTATGACGTTCCTTTCAATGAAAATATTTTTGCGATTAATTATAAAGGAAAAGTGTTGTGGCAAATTACAAAATACACTTCCGTAGAAGATAGAAAGAGTTCGTTTGTAGGTTTAAACAGAGAAAATGAAAATAGTTGTTGGGCTGTAAATTGGGATGGAACTTCACTCTTATTGGACATCGCAACAGGAAAGATTTTAAAAGACAAATGGGTTAGATAACCTCTACACAAGCACACACATTTGCAAGTCGCACAAGCCAACTCACAAACCAAAACTTGCAAAAGAGTGTGCTTTTTGCCACCACAGAAAAAATTGTTTCTAAAAAATTTCCAACCCTTCAAAAAAATAAAAATACGCAACCGCACAATCCATGACAGACAACGCAACCTGACACGAAAGACAGAAGAGCGAGTAGGTAAGGGGGGATTTCACCCCCAAACCTCTCACAGAACCGTACGTGA
>CAYWAV010000157.1:0-4623 GCA_964456225.1 uncultured Chitinophaga sp.
TGAAAGTCTTGCACTAAAGTGCATAGTTTTAACTAACGAACTGAGACAATAAAAACTGATAAGCAATAATATGGCGGAATATTATTTAGAAGTCATTTAATAATTAGAATAAATCTTCATGCTTCAACTCAACAAAAAATACATTCTTCCCCTTTTTTTGTTTTTCATTTTCCATTCCTCATTCGCTCAAGAATTAAGACAGTATTTGTGACTATGAAGGATTTGAAGTGAGCACTCACCTTATGAAGACCATATCGTTACTGTCATCCCGTGCTGTCACCCTGAGCGGAGTCGAATGGGCGGGGGATCTCCCAGTTAATAAGCACTGTCTTCCTAATCAGCAGATGCCGTGTCGTGGCACGGCATGACGACTTGCCAGGTAGAATAGTCCTTGTAATTAAGTCGCAAAAAAAAATCGTCCCACAAGCCACAATCAGCAAAGCACTCAAGGTTATTAACAGTATTAACAATTGATAAACATATTGTTTTTACTGACAACTCAGACGTAATTAACAATTAAATGTTAATTACTTTAATTTCCTCACTTAAAAGACTTTCCTAAGTACCCTAATTTTGTTCTGATTATTACAAATTCATAACTGCTATGAAAAGAGCACTTTACGTATTGTCATTTTTAGCTTTTGTTTTTTCATCCCCCTTGGCACTCAATGCCGGAGAGGATAAAAATGTGAAAATTGGAACGAAAGGAAGTGATGCAAAAGCAGAAAAAATATTAGCCACTTTTGAGATTCAGACTTTTAAAGTGAGCAAAGATGGAATGGTTAGCTGGACTTCTAAAAATGAATCGGGCTCCTTGCCATATATTGTTGAGCAATTCATTTTCGACAAATGGGTTACGGTTGCAAAAATAAACGGAGTGGGAAGTCCGACACCAAACTCCTACTCTGTTCCTGTTATTTTGAACAGCGGTGAGAACAAATTCAGAGTAAAACAAAAAGGCTATGATAAGATGAGTAAGTTTTCGGATGCTATCAGTTATTATTCAAAAAAAGAAGCCGTAACATATTCGGTGAAGAATAAAAATCAATTATTAGAATTTTCGAGTGACACTTATTTCATTGTTTACAATCCTTACGGAGCTATTGTAAAACAAGGTTACGGAAACTCATTAAACATTTCAGAATACGCAAAAGGTTATTATTGTTTAGTATATGATAATAAGTTAGGTGGTTTTGAAAAGAAAAAAGTTTTTTTCAAAAATAGTTTTTGTCCAATTGTAGTAACTCCAATACATGTCTCTAAGAAAAAAAGATAGTCCGAAGCCTATAGTTAAAAAGGTAAAAAGACGTGAAGCACTTTTAATTCCTCTGGCTATTTTGATTCACTTTTTTAGTTTGAAGTAGGCGTTTGCGATCTTTCTTTACTACACTTCGACTCCTCTCAGTGTGACGTCCTAAATCAGCATTATCAAAAATAACTCAACACGATTTCTTTGAAATTTCCAAAATTAAATTTTCGTATTTCGATTTCCCTAAGCTCTTTCCCCGATCTGTTGCCTCCACATGGCATAGTACAAGCCTTTTTGTGCTATCAATTCTTCGTGTTTTCCTTGCTCAGTAATTTTACCTTTTTCGAGACAGAAAATTTTATCTGCGTGCATGATGGTACTCAAGCGATGCGCAATCATGATGGTAACCTGATTTTTATTTTCAGAAAGTGATTTTACTGTATTACTAATTTCTTCCTCTGTGATTGAATCTAAGGAAGAGGTTGCTTCATCAAATACAAGTAAGGAAGGTCTACGTAACAATGCTCTAGCAATTGACAATCGTTGTTTTTCTCCTCCGGATACTTTTACTCCTCCTTCACCTATCATTGTGTCAATTCCATTATCTGCACGTGCTAATAAACTCTGGCAAGCTGCTTTTTGTAAAACATCCATGCACTCTTCATCGGTTGCATTGGGAGCAACAAACAATAAATTTTCTTTGATTGTTCCGGAGAATAGTTGCGTGTCTTGAGTTACAAAACCAATTTGTGAACGCAAATTATCCAAATCAATGGTATTATAATTATTTCCGTTGTATTCAATTCTTCCATCAAGTGGTTGATACAAACCAACCAATAATTTAACTAAAGTGGTTTTTCCGGAGCCGGAAGGACCAACAAATGCAATAGTTTCACCTTTCTTGGTTTCAAATGAAATTCCATCCAAGGCATTATTAGTTGCCGATTGATGCTTGAAACTAACATTTGTAAATTCTAATTTTTCTACTCCGCGAATATGAACCGGATGATTCGGTTTTACATCTTTCGGAGTGTCTAAAATAGCTTTGAAATTATCCAAAGAAACTTCTGCTTCACGATAAATATTAATAATGTTTCCAAGTTCTTGCAAAGGTCCGAAAATAAAGAAGGAATATATCTGCATCGCAAACAACTGACCTAAGGACAAAACATCTCCGAAAACAAAATACAGCAATAAAAATAAAATACTGCTTCGCAAAAGATTCACAAATGTTCCTTGAAGAAAACTGATACTGCGGATATAGCGTACTTTTTTTAATTCCAGTCCAAGTATTTTAATAGTTGCACTATTCAATCGTTTAATTTCCTGATCGGCCAAACCTAAGCTTTTGATGAGTTCTATGTTCCTTAGGGATTCAGTTGTTGAACCGGCCAATGCAGTTGTTTCTCCGACAATTTTTTTCTGAATAATTTTTATTTTTTTACTCAATACAGAAGAGATAAAAGCAAGAATAGGAACAGCAGAAAAATAAACCACAGCAATCATCCAATGAATGTTTATGGCATAAATCATAACGAACACCACTCCAACCAAAGATGTAAACAACACACTTACAAAAGCCATTATTACTTTTTCAACATCAGTTCTTACCTTTTGTAATTTACCCAATGTTTCACCACTTCTTTGATCTTCGAATACCGAATACGGCAATTCCAATGAATGTTGCAAACCATCCGAATAAATTTGTGCGCCTAATTTCTGAGTAATCACATTCACAAAATAATCCTGGAAGTTTTTAGCGATACGAGAAATCATTGCTACTCCCATTCCCAACAATATTAAAAGTCCAACTCCTTTTACAAATTGGTAACGATTTAAAACATCGTGGTGTTCGGTTTTTAAATGAGGAGTAGTTGCAAAATCATCTACAATTTTGCTAAAAATATAAGTGTCGATTAACGAAAAAATTTGATTAATAGCTGCCAAGGTCAAGGCCAATAATACCAGCCATTTGTATCTTTTTAAATAAGTATATAATAGTCTCATAACGAAAGTTCAATTTACCGCAAAGATAACTTAATTTATATGTAGGTACATGCACTTTTTGTTCATTCTAGTTGTATTTTCAAATAGAATATATTAAATTCGTGTCGACAAAAATCACTTTTATAGCGACCAACAAATGCATACTTTAGACAAAATAAATATCGCCATAGGGAGAATTTCTATTCAAGAAGAAGGAATTATGAGGTTTGATATTGACCATGTTGATGAAATCACAAGAGAAAATTTAGATGAACAATTTGAGGCTGTAAAAAAATTAGGAGAAGGGAAAGCTTTTTGCAACCTTGTTATCCTGGAAAAATTCGTTCAAGTTGGAGAAGACGCTAGAAAATATGCAGCTGGTGAAGAAAACAATATTTATACAATTGCAGATGCTTTTGTCACGGATTCTTTTGCCTTAAAAATAGTAGGAAACTTTTACATTCGATACGACAAACCTCTTAGACCAACTCGACTCTTCACGAATGAAGAAGAAGCACTTACTTGGTTAAGAACCTTTCTATAAGTTTTGTAAAAAAATCGGATGGTTTTTTTTATCAACTATGCAAACACACGAAGTTCAAATATTAAAAGAATTCATTTTTGAAGAACTATCCGTTTCTTTCAGATCGGATGGATTGGTTGCTGTTTCTATTCATTCTGATAATGAAGTAGAAATAAAACATGTACTAGAAGTTGTTAGCGCTTTGAAAGAATACGGTAAAGGAAAAAAATTCCCTTTACTTATTACAACACAAAAATATACTTTACCTAGTCCGGAAGCCAGAGCTTACATTGCCACAGCAGAATCCGACCCCTTTGCTAGCGCAGAGGCTTACGTTACTCAATCCTTCTCGCAAAGATTAGTTGGTAATGTGTACATGCAATTCAATAAACCTGCACGACCAACACGGATTTTCAATTCCGAAGCAAAAGCCATCGAATGGCTAAAAACGTTTTTGTAAATCAGTCAACACCTTTTTATCAATCTCGTGCTTTCCTTTAAAACGGATTAGTTCAAAAGCTATTTCATTTTTGTGTAGCAATTCCAAATGTTTCAAAACTTCTTCTTCATTTATAAATTCATCTGCATCACCAGCTACCACAAACGTATTTATGCTGTTAAACACCTCTTTGTTTTTTTCAAAATTCATATCAGAAGGAAATGCTCCTGCCCATAAAATTAAGTTGTCTGCTTTCACTTTGTTATTTGCAAGCCAACGACAAACGGTTGCTGTTCCTTGCGAAAATCCAAAAATATTTATTTTAATATTTTTATTTTTTAAAGAAGCAATCACTTCTGTGTAAACAGCATCCAGGTAATTAACATAATCCAATATATCATTCTCTCTATCCTCTTTGGTCATCCA
>CAYWAV010000158.1:0-4460 GCA_964456225.1 uncultured Chitinophaga sp.
CAATCCCCGGAACAAAAGGATTGGAGCATAGAGTAGGAGGTATTGAAAAAGAAAACGAAACAGGAAATATTTCCTACGATCCAGAAAATCATGAGTTGATGGTAAAGTTACGTCAAGCGAAAGTGGATAAAATTGCAGAGTATATTCCATTGCAAACAATTGATAATGGAACTACGAAAGGAAAATTATTAATTCTGGGTTGGGGCTCTACATACGGCTCTATTAAAACTGCTGTTCGTGAAGCCATTGCCGAAGGGCATGATGTATCACACGCACATGTGAAATATTTAAATCCATTTCCCAAAAATTTAGGAGAAGTATTAAAGAATTATGATAAAGTGCTTATCCCTGAATTAAATAACGGACAATTAATAAAAATTATTCGTGACAAATATTTTATCGATGCAAAAGGATTAAATAAAATTCAAGGAATGCCTTTTTCGAGTGAGGAGATTAAGAATAAAATTATTGAAATGTTGAAGTAGTATTTTTCAGGACAGTCATCCCGTGCCACGACACGGGATCTCATGAAGATAAGCAGAATTATTAACAGGCAGATTCCGTGTCGTAGTGCGGAATGACTTTAACGATAGAGAATATTATTACAAATGACAACAACAGAAATTAAATTATCACCCAAAGATTTTGTCACCGATCAAGAAGTCCGTTGGTGCCCGGGTTGCGGTGATTACTCAATATTAAAACAAGTACAAACGGTTATGCCTGAGTTAGGTATTCCGCGTGAACAAATAGTTTTTGTTTCCGGAATCGGTTGTTCATCTCGTTTTCCTTATTACATGGAAACATTCGGAATGCACAGTATTCACGGTCGTGCAACAGCTGTTGCAAGCGGACTGAAAGCAACGCGCCCTGATCTTAGCGTGTGGATTGTTACCGGTGATGGCGATGCTTTATCCATTGGTGGAAATCACCTGATTCATTTATTGCGCAGAAATTTTAATGTGAATGTATTGTTGTTCAACAACGAAATTTATGGTTTAACAAAAGGACAATATTCACCAGCATCTCCAATAGGAACTGTGGCTAAATCAACACCAATGGGCTCAATAGATCATCCATTTAATCCATTAGCTTTATGTCTTGGTGCCGATTCCACATTTGTTGCACGTTCAATGGATCGTGACCCAATTCATTTACGCGAAATTTTAAAAAGAGCAAATGCGCACAAAGGAACATCTATGGTAGAAATTTATCAAAACTGTAATGTATTTAACGATGGAGCTTTTGAAGTGTTTACAGAAAAAGGAACAAAAAAATTAAATACATTAATGGTTGAACAGGGGAAACCATTAATTTTTGGAGAGAATGCAGATAAAGGAATTAAGCTCGATGGATTTAAACCTGTTGTAGTAAATATTGCTGATGTGTCAACAAACGATTTATGGATTCACGATGAAAAAGATCAGGTGAAAGCAAATATTTTGGTTCGATTTTTCAATACACCTGCGGATGAAAATCCATTGCCTCGTCCATTTGGCGTGTTTTATACCGAAGACCGTTTTTGTTATGAAGATGCATTGGATGCTCAAATTGCAGAAGCAATTGAAAGTAAAGGCAAAGGTGATTTGGATGCGCTCATTCGCGGAAAAAATACTTGGACGATATAACAGTGTTCACGAAAATTAAGTACCCTTCTTGCGTTTTTTAAAAACAGGAATGCTCAAGGGGTCAGCAATGATTCCTACAGTCATTGCTCTTAGTTTGTTTTCATAATAAATATTGTAATAATCAGGACCGGCATAACCTCTTAAGAATACCGAAAAATTTGTCAACCTGCGTGAGGGCTTCACTACAAGAAAAACATCCAGTGAATTTCTTACACCGAATGCTCGTGTGCCCCACATAAAAGAATAAGTAATGTATACTTTTATTTTTTCTGAATAAATAATATGAGTTTCTAAGGTGAGTTTGTCATAATAATAGGTATTCTTCATTTGTTGCTCCCGTTCCAAATCCAACTGCCGTTCATAAGCAATCCTGCCATTCATAAATGATTTTCCAATCTCATTTGAATCTATTGCCGACCAGCTCAAAGCAATCTCAACGGAATTTGACGAAAAATTACCATTTGTATAATTTACACTATCACTTTCGTTAATAAAATAACTCCCATTTTGACCATTGGAATGATGACTGATGCGATACGTTATAAATAATAACTGATTCTCCGGTTTGAAAGAGTGGTAAAGTTTTTTTTGGAAAGGCCATCTGATCTGATGATAGAATAACATGTTCGGCATGTAGCTGGGTGTTTTTACAGGCAAACTTTTTTCATCATACATTCGGATGACTATTTTTGGAAAAAAGGCAACACCGGTATTTCTATTTTTTGATAGTTTTAGAAAAAAATTGGGAGAAATTTGCCCTTCAAAAACCAAAGGATTCAAACGTTTTAACTTATAAGGAGTTTTATATTGTCCTAATCCCTGCCCGAAAGAAACATAAGTTCTGTCAGATGTAGAAACAATCGCCTCGTCTACTTTAGTTGCCAAAAGTTCTTGTCCATCAACGCACACCGAGTTAAACAATAATGAGAAAAGAAAAAGGGTTGTTTTTGTTTTGTGAAAAAGTAGCATAATAATTTTACAAAGATAGAATAGTTATCAAATGTTTTTTATCTGCAATCCGAGAAAGTGTGAATCGTGTAATAGATTCTTAGAAAGTTGCAAATTTTTTATTTTGATTCATTCGGTCTTTTAAGTTGTGTGACAAAATATTTCAGGACGAAACAGATCATTAACAAAAAAGCCTTACATCTCTGTAGGGCTTTTTTGTTGTATGTACAGAATAGTGAATGACAATAGAATATTATCTGTTGCGGTTAAATCGTTTAAACGTTTTGCGAGAAGGCAATGCTTGCTTTATTTTATTGTTTTCTTGATGAAAAGCAACTTCCTCTTTGTGATGAAAATTATTTTCTGCCGCATGTATTTCAAGTGTCGTAGCAGGATGATGTTCTGTCTGCTGAGGGATAAAATGCATGTCTTCTCCAGATGTACTTGTTTTAATCAGACTTTTTGTTTTCTCTACTGGGCCTTTTTTTGTTTCTTTTTGAGGACTAACTTTTGCTTTAGGCTGTATCGATTTTTTTACTTTTTTTATAGATATCGGTTTCGTTATTTTTTTAGTAACAATTTTTTTGCCTGCAGGACGAATAGCTTTGGGCGTTGCTTTTTTTGCCGCAGGTTTTTTTATTGATTTTTTAGTAATTGCCTTTTTAGCGGGTTTAATCGCTATTTTTTTGATAATCTTTTTAACAATTCTCTTTTTTGTTTTCGTTTTTAATATGGTTTTTGCTTTTTTTACCACACCCTTTTTTGTTTTTTTAGATGCGGAACTCTTTGCTTTTTTTGCACCAAGACTTTTCGCCTTGCTCATAGTCTTTTTTTCTATTTTCTTTGACATAGGTTTGTTTTTTTAGAATATTTATTGTAACAAAGATGAGAACTATTAAGGAAATAAAGTTTACAGAATAATATAAATGGATTACATAATTCACATGTTATCGAAAGATTCAATTTATGAATTTTATTAACTTATTTCATTAGAAGGAAAAAAGACTTTGAAGCCGAAAAAAGCTTTAAATTTTTTTCAAAAGATACAGATTGTATAAAACATCTCCGTTTTTTAATTTATTATATGCTCGAGAATGGATGGTGACAAAAAAACTGTGAATTCTGTTTGGGAATAGAAATGGAAATGCTGTGGCTAAAGGATATTGTTTTGGACTAAATTTTTCTATTGAAGCTGTTACACATGAATTGGCAGTTTCTACTTGAATAATTTTTAAGCCACTTTTTTTCAGTGTTTGTTCTATAGTTTCCAATTCATTTTTTCTAATCATATCACCAAATACAAAATAGCCATCGCTATTTAGCATGGAAGATACATTTTGAAAGAAATCGGAGCGGGATGAATAGCGATGCGAAGATTCTAAGTTGATAATAATGTCAAATTTTTTATCTGTAGTAAAATCAACCGCGTCAGAAACAATGAAGTCGACACCAGGGACTAACTTTTTTGCTATACGGATATTTGCAGAGCTCAAATCAACAGCCGTGATATAAGGAATACGATAGTACTGTTTTAGAACATAACTTCCGCCACCTCTGCCGCATCCCATTTCCAGTGCAGAAAAATTTGCGACTTCTTGTTTTATGTTCGGAACTAAATCAATTAGTTTTCTGTACAGGGCGATGTGATGCGCATCTTTTTCATCACGCGCTATTAGATAATTGGTAGATTGAAGAAAACCTAAGTTCATAAATTTTCTTTTGTTTCCAAGGAGAAAACCAATGGTGGCAGAACTTTGATACAATGCGGCAAAAAATCCAGACTTCATGCTGCAATTTACGGAAAATATAAAAGCCCCACATTTCTGTGAGGCTTTGGTGGGAACTACTGGGTTCGAACCAGTGACCCTCTGCTTGTAAGGCAGA
>CAYWAV010000159.1:0-4390 GCA_964456225.1 uncultured Chitinophaga sp.
AGCGTGGGAAAGGTGGAAGCTCTTTTGCAAGCTTTGGTCTGAGCTTGGGCTTGTGTGGCTTGCAAATGTGCTTACACCTGTGCGATGGCTTTTATACATGTGTCTTTGCATCATTTAATAGTTCTTTTTCAAATGGCATTATGTTTAAACCGTCAACTTGTAATTCTCTAATTTGTAAAAGCAAATTATCAAGGTCTCCGTCTGTTTTAAGTATGCCTTTGATTTTATTGCTTGTCTGAATTGGAATTCCGTATTCGTCTAAAGCAACAAATAAAGGGTCGGTAAACAAACATTCTATTTGACTGGCGAAATAGGAGAAGTCCCCAGGTTCAAGATTTTTCTCGCTGTAAATTTCATTTTGAATTCTATTTAATGCCATTAAGTATTTTGGGAAATTGTATTGAGCCCACCCTCTTACAAAATCTAAAATGTTTTCTATTGCTTCATTTATTTCTTCGGGTTCTTCTTTTCCTTTTATCTCTTGGTCAATCAAGGCTCTGATAGTTTTTAAAGCCCTAACTGAATTAACTCTGTAACCTAATTGTTTTCCAGATAAAACATTCGCTGTCGGCTTACCGATAAGATATTTGAAAATCAAGTCACAAACAAAATAAACTTGACCTGCATCGGGAAATGATTTCCAGTTCAAATTATTATAAAACCGTTGATAGTTCTCTCTTATTTCTCTTGCCAAATTTATTTGGCTCTGTGGGTCAATGTTTGAATTTTCTTTTATCGTGCTGATATTAAGAATCCCATTTTGTGCAAGATTTTTCATTCTGTCCTTTGACTGTTGAGATAAATCTTCATTATCCATTTGCATTAAAAGTTTTTCAGAAACATCCGCTTTCTGACTGAACAAAGGAAAATCTACCAATGGCAATTCTTCCAAAGGTGGTTCATGAAATAAAAATACTCTGCCAATAAAATGTTGAAACATCCTGCCACTTCTTCCACAAATGTTGTTGAAAGTGAAGAAATCAAATTTGTCTCTTGCGATTTTATTATCGTAGATAATCACATTCTTAGCTCTTGTGTTTACACCTTCAATGAGAGTGCTTGTGCAAACTAAAAACTGCAACTTACCTTCATTAAATGCTCTGACTGCAAACTGTGAAATTGCTCTTGGAATTTTGCCGTGATGAATTCCAATTCCATATTCCAATGCTCTTGGCAAATACCAAAGCGGGTGATATTCTACTTGCAGCCATTTTACTGCTTCTGCATTAACTTCAGATTTTTCGTATTTACCTGATTCAAATAGCAACTTAGCAACACGGTTTGCACTTTTTGGTGAAGCACAATAAATCAAAGTAGGTTCTTCTAAACTGGTGCAAAGGTTCAGTAATGCTGCTTCTACTCCTTCACTGATGTTTACTTTTATTTTTTCGGTTACAACTGTTTTGTAATCGGTCTTTATGAAAATATAATCAACACTTGCTGGAAATACTTCGTTGTTTATGTTTTCAATATTTGGGCCTAACAAATAAAATTGACCGCCTTTTTTTAGCAGTTTATAAAATGCTTGATTAAGGACTACACTTCTGTCTTGGTCTTGTGCTGTGGTTTGAATTTTATAGAATTCATCAATCACGAAAAAATCTATATCCACATCTTTGATAATTTCCATTACCCGTTCTTGTGTGAGAACAAAAATATTTTTGTCTGTAACTGCTTGAGAGGAATGAGTTATGATTTTATATCTGTCACGAAATTTTGAAAGTCGCTTTCGTGTTTCATCTATCAAAGCAATGGTCGGTAAAACAATTACGATGTTATTAAATTTCTCCGTTGCAATTACAGTATCAATCACCAAACTTTTTCCAAAACTTGTTGGGGCACTTAGAATTACGTTTTTACCTTCAAGCAATTCAAAATAAACTCTTGCTTGGGCACGATGAAAAACAATATTGTCTTGGTCAACTCCAATTGGTCGGTGAAATTCGTATGCGATTCTATCAGCAAAATTTAATTGACTTGGGTCAAGGTATGGGAAAAGTCCGATTGCCCTTGCAAAGTCATTGATAACGGGTTGATAGTTCTCAAACATTTCTCTCTGTTCAATCACTCTTAAAATTACTTCCTGTAAGTAGATTTCGTTTTTCTGATTCAGGTTTGATGCAATGGATTTGATTACAGAGAATGAATTCTCTTTTGTGATGGCGTTTTGCCTCAACAAAGCATTGATGTCAAGTAAACTTAAATTTTCTGCCATGCCGTTAATTTGTCTAAGAGTTTTTGTGAGAGTGTTGCCTTTTGTTCAAGAGGAAGCAAAAACAAATGAACTTTAACTGGACACTTCAATTTGCTCAAAAAGAGTTTGTGATTTGCTTCAATGTTTGGAAGCATTTCAGCTAAATAAGCATCATTAAATTCTCTGTGCTTGGCAACCAAGTCCGAATCATAAGTAAGTAATACCGGAACGCAAATACATTTAAAAACGTCATCCAAAGAAGTGTTCGGGTCAAGAAGTTTCACCAACTTATCATAGTGGGGAAATGTTTTTTCAATTTTATTTGTAATGGCTGCAAATTCTTTCTTCAAATAATCTGTTTGAAAGTGAGCTTCAATTTCCGCGGTTACATCAGTTACCGCCCTTTTGATTTCATTGTAGAATTTCACTTCGCCCAACCACAATTCAAGTCCAACAGCATCCGCAACAATGTGAACAGCATCAAACCCTTTTACTGTTTCATTTGGGCCATCTTTAAAATAAATTTTGCTTACTGCTGGAACTGTGTCGTAAATTTCTTTGATGATTCCATGAAGCAATAATTCGCCAAATTCTCCACGATTAAGATTTCCTGATTGAAAAATATTTTTTGCGGCAACTCTTATTCTTTCAATCGCATTATGACGGTTTAACTTTTCTAAATCAGAATGTGTCAGTGCAAAATCTAACAGGTGATTATCAAATAACCACGTTGCAAACTGCTCATATCTCCATTGTTTCAATTCATATCCACCACACAAGCCTGTGATACCACATTCAGGCGGTGTTTCAGAATGAATAATGAGTTTTAAAAATTTCAGTTTGTCTTGCACTTAAATTTAGTTTTTGGTTTGTTGCCCTTTTGTTTTCAATTCCAACTCCCCTTTAAACGCCTGTTGTGAAAGTGAACCATACAAATTTTCCAACTCCTGCAAACTGTTTTTGTATTGCTCTTTTAATGCTTCGGTTTTTTCTACAAGTTGGGCAAATTGGGTTTGGAGTTCTATTGGTGGTTTAGGAACTTTTAAACTTCTTAAGAAAGCTAAGTTGATATTTTTTTGAGCCATCTGTGGAGCATTCTTTTCAATTATTTTTTGAAGGAAGGAAAAAAGAAAATGAACATAAATTGTATTTGCTTCTTTTTCATTTGTAATGAATCCAGCAATGCTATCAGGAAAGCAAGCATCAAAAGTTAGAATACTTGTTTGTGCAATGTTTGCTGCAATCGTAATCAACATTGTTCCTTTCTTCCAAAGCTTACTTTGCTTTAAGCCTAATTCAGAATAAGTGTGTTTGTATGAAGTGATAAACAAACCAGAATTGGTTACCACACCTGTTTGAATCAACGGATATTTTCCTCCTAACAATTCAGGAGAATTTCTTGGACGATTTTTTGAAACGCCTCTTTCAATAGAACCTAATTTTGATAATGAAACTTTTTCCCAATCCTTTTCATTTATCATTGGACTTCCAAACATTTCCAAAAAAGAACTCTTCAACAATTCATCAAGCAAGGCAATACTTTGTTTACGTTGCTCAATAAGTGTTTCGGCTTTGCTTAAAATATTTGCAATTTGGATTTGGTCGGAGAGGGAGGGGAGTGGAATAACCAAATCCTTTACGAATTGTTGGCTGATGTGAGGTTGAGCATTTCCCCATGCCTTCCCTAAAATTCTTTTTCGCTGTGTTCTTAAATAATGAAATAAATATTCAGGGCTGTGATTTTTTGAAGGAAGAATTCCAGTCACGGATTGATTTGCACATGCTTCAATTTTACTCAATGCACTCAATCCGCAAGTAGCACCTGTTAATGCAATCAACACCGTTTCAGGTGGCATCATTCTCGTTGAACTTTTTTCTAAACCTAATTCGGTAATGAAATTTTTAGAAGCATAAATATATTTCTTATTGAGTTCGCCAGAATTTAACCAAGGCACATTTCCTCCATCCCAATATTCCTTTACATTTGTTGATGGTGTTCCTCCTGTAATCACTTTCGTAAAATCTGAAACCTTTACTTGTTTAAACATAATTAGATTAACGGTTTTAATTCTTTTAAACCCGACTGAATATTTTCTTCAATCGTTTCCAATTTTCCAAATATTATTTTTGGTTTATCATATTTCACCTCCTCATAAACTTCCTCTTTGTAAGTGCTTAAATTCAAATCGTAATCGT
>CAYWAV010000160.1:0-4337 GCA_964456225.1 uncultured Chitinophaga sp.
ATACTCACCCATTTATTAGAAGAATACAGAGAGCAATTACAAGCACAAACAAGTTTTAACAGAAATCAGTTTGCAATCAAAGTAGGCGAAAGCACACAGAAAAAATGCATAGATTTTTTAAGCAAAGAAAAATTAATACAACGGATTAATGAACTGATAGGCAAAGCAGGAGTAGTAGGCGAAGATAACAGCAGAATATTACTGTATGTAATAGCAAGCAGTTATAAAATGAGGCACACGTTACACGCATTAATACAAGGTAGTAGCGGAAGTGGTAAAACAAGATTGCTAAAAATAATAAGTGATTTAATGCCAACAGAAGATGTAAAGAAATATACACGAGTAACCGACAGTAGTTTTTATAATCAGGACGAATATTTTTTTGTAAATAAATTAGTATGTTTTGAAGACTATGACGGACTAAAAGAAGATGCACAGCTTGCAGTAAGGGAGTTACAGAGTAATGAAATATTAATCAGCAGTACAAGTATAAAAGATGAAAGCGGAAAAATAACAGGAGGAGAAAAAACAGTAAGAGGCCCTATTGCTTCAATGGGCTGTACTACAAAGGGCGAAATGTATGAAGATAATATCAGCAGATGTTTTGTAATAGCAGTAGATGAAGGCAAGGAACAAACATTACGAGTTATCAATTATCAAAACAATGTAGCAGCAGGAATAGTAGATAAGAAAAAAGAAAAAGACATCAGGGAATTTTTACAGAACTGCATCAGGTTATTAAAGCCTTATGAAGTAGTAAACCCTTTTGCAAATAGAATAGCATTGCCACAGGATGCGCATAAAATAAGGCGTTTAAATGAACTCTACCAAAGTTTAGTAAAACAAATAACATTACTCAATCAATACCAACGCAAACAAGACGAGCAAGGAAGATTAATAAGTACCAAAGAAGATTTACAAACAGCTTGTGAGATTATGTTTGAGAGTATTTTATTAAAAGTAGATGAATTGGACGGAAGTTTAAGACAGTTTTATGAGAAGCTGAAATCCTTTGTAGAAAAGCAAAACAAGGAATATGAATTTAACCGTTTTGAAATAAGAGAAGCCACAGGAGTAAGTAAAACCCAACAACACCGATACATACAGCAATTAGTAAACTTAGAATACATACAACAAAACGGTTTTGCAAATAGAGGTTTTAAATACAAAATAACGCACTGGGATAATATGGCAGGAACAAGAGCCAAGATAAAAGACAGTTTATTCAATCAGTTAGAAGCATTATAAAACCAATCATTACGATACTAAAATATATAAAGTGGAACACCACGGAACACCAAATGGAACACCAATATAGTTGATACTACTGCGATAGCAAGAAAAAAAGGGCTGGCGTTCCGTGTTCCAAAAAATAGATAATATGGGAAAAGCAAGCATCATACAACCGCAAACAGAAAACTACCAAATTTTAGCACACGAATATTACGAATACCTTTTGCAATTAGGTTACAATCCGAAAAGCTGTAGAAGTAAATGGAGAAGATTAATAGAGTTTTTGCAATATGCTGAAACCACCATTACAACAGACATTACAGCCATTACCACCAAAGACATTTTGCAATTTTACGAATACATACAAAACCGTCCAAGCAAACGTGATGGCAATGTATTAAGCAAAAAAACAATATGGGATTTTATGCAAGCTGTAGTTGGTTTTTACACCATGCTACAATACAAAAATAAAATACTGATTAACCCAACCAACACCATAAAAATAGAATACCAAAAGACAGAAAGCCCAAGAACCGCACTAACACAAGCAGAAATACAAGAAATATATCAACAGGCAAAAACATATCAAGAAAAAGCAATACTTGCTTTAGCTTATGGTTGTGGCTTACGAGTAAGTGAAATAGTACAATGCAATATAGAAGATGTAAGAATAAGAGAACAACTATTGATAGTACCGAAAGGAAAAAATAATAAAAGCAGAACCGTACCAATGAGTAAAACAGTAGTAAAAGATGTAGCAAATTATTTTTATAAAGAACGATTACAAAAGGAAAGCAAAGACCCCAAAGCCTTTATAATACACAGTAAATTAAGGCGAATGCAAAAAGGAACATATAATAAAATACTGAAAAAATTAATTGACAGAACAGGAAATGAAAGTATAAAAACAAAACAAATCAGCATCCATAATTTACGGCACAGCATAGCCACACATTTAATAGAACAAGGCGTTCCGCTTGAAAGAGTAAGAGAGTTTTTAGGACACTCACAATTAGAAACAACAGAAATTTATACACATATCAGTCAATTACAATTACAAAAATTAGTAGAATGAAAACACTGGAAACCTTTGTAAATGAACAGTACAGCCCGAAATCCGCATCGGGTTATTTAACAATGATAAAAAGATACTTGGGTTATGTAGGTTCAAAATCAATTACAGCAAGCTATACAGATGTATTGGATTATATCGGACATTTACGAATATTAAAGCTGCACCCAAAGAGTTTAGTAAATAATCTGTTTAGCATAAAAATATATTACCGTTGGTTAGTGGCTACCAATCAGCGAAACGACCACCCTTGCCAACACTTGATATTGCAAGACCAAATCAATAAAAAAATACCAGTAGAAACATTGTACAGCAAACAAACATTGGATGAATTATTAAAAAATCATAAGAACAAAAGACCATTAGTACAAAGAAGAGATGAAATAATTATCAGTTTATTAATTTACCAAGCAATGACAGTACAGGAAATAACAACAATCAATTTAGAAGATGTAAACCTGAAAGATGCCACTATCAAAGCAAAAGGAGGTTACAAACAAAAGCGAAGAACATTAGCATTACAAGCCAATCAAATATTATTGTTGCACGATTACATTACTGAAGACAGAGAAAAAATACTGAAGAATAACAAGCGATTAACTTTAGATGATGAAGCAGCTTTAGTGTTAGGCAATACAGGAAATAGAATTTACTCAAACTCAATTAATCGGCTTATAAACACCGATAGACCCAAGCACGATAAGTTAATACCATTGAAGATAAGACAAAGCGTTATAGCTCATTTATTGAAGTCAAATAATGATTTACGGATAGTTCAGGTCTTTGCCGGACACAACAGAGCAGCAAGTACAGAAGAATATAAACAAACATCATTAGAAGAATTAAAAACATTGATACAAAATTTACATCCCTTAGAAAAAGAAGACCCCACCACACAAGCCCCAGCAGCAAAAATCCCCCGCTTGTGAAAAACAAGCTCGCTGGTATTTTTGCTGCTTCCCCTCGCTTCCCTTCTGTTGTTTTTACTGTCACGCTTTTTGTATCAGCCCACTTGCAGCACATTATTTTTTTCAATTGAAATGAATTGATTTTTAAAGGTCAATTGAAAAAAATAAAGAGCTGCACCAACCCACAAAACAAAAAGACGATGCCAGTAAAAACAACCCAAAGCTAAGTAACATAATACACATTATAAGAGCAGCCCCTGCAATCCAACCGCACGAAAAACCAAAGCTGTCAGTTATAATGGGTATTATATTAAATAGCCACACGCCCTACACACCCCGCCCACGCCAACGCTTCGTGCTTTTGTCATTAAATAAATCACACAGGCAGCGCACGACCTAAATTTATTTAATCACAAAATCACCCCACAAAAATAAGCGGTTCGGCAAAAGTTGTAATGAAAAATTACAACACTTGCCGGAATTTATGCGCTACTCCCTCCGGTCAAACAAGGCGCAAGCCACAGGCGTAAGGTTTTTTTATTTTATTGGGGTCTTCCACCCCAAACCCCGGATGCTCATTTTTTATAATCAATGCCCATTAACTTTTTTCTAAACATGGAAGATTTTACAAGGGCATTAATTATAAAAAATCGAGCTGTTGTTTTTGCGCTTAGAAATCAACGTTTTAAAAGATAATGTGAAAAATAGAAAGGCAAAGAGCGAAAGCATTTTTTACATTATCTTTTAAAATGAAACAACCGAAGGGCGTTAGTATCAAACAAATAAAAGGGCTGATGATGTTCTGTTTTTTTTGAGTGTCGGCAAGCATTGCGTATAATGTGCCGCTGGCTTGGCGTTCGTTTTAATGACGCCAAGCCGAAATTATACGCTGTGCTTTTGAGCGTTGGTAAAACAGAACATTAGCAGACCTTTACCGCTTCTTTTTTTTCAATTGAAAAGTTCAGATGAAAATAAAAAACTTAGGCTGAAAATGTTATCTTTACCACATCAAAATGGGAGCTTTAAAACTTACATATTACGAAAATAATAATCCGCTAAAAGTTGCATACAGCGTAACAAAAGCAGAGAAAAAAAGTGTACAGGAGTTTTTAAGTGTTGACCCG
>CAYWAV010000161.1:0-4279 GCA_964456225.1 uncultured Chitinophaga sp.
AACATCTTTAGCTACAGTTTCTAGCAAAGTACAATAAGTTTTCGACGTTTTGCTACTGTCCGATGGTTTTTTTAAATTCCAAAAATCCAAACATAACTGAATACTGTTAGTAAGGGTTTTATCAATCTTTTTTGTGGTTTGGTATTCTTTCAGTTTTGCCTCGTCCAACTCACTATCTTTTATGTATTGGATAATTACTGTAGTTAAATTGGACGGAGCTACATATTTTTCCGCCGCACTATGTTCAACTTTCTCCTCTACATTTTTTTTATCGATTGCTATTTCCTTATCACCTTCAATTTCTTCGTTTTTCAATTCTTGCTGTGTTCCCTTTTTAGCAGATTCCTTTGGTTTCAGAATTTCATCGATTTTATTCAAAGTATCGAGGCTAATCGTAGCGCCTTCGACATTAACAGTACTTTGTTGAGCGGTAGTAGCGGTTTCTTGGGCCGAATGAAACCATGCCCAAAGACCAAGCCCGAGAACTAATGCACCAACTACTGAACCTACAATAACAGCGGGTTTAGAGAAAAATATTTTTGCTCTTGCAGCGAAGGTTTTTTGTTTTTCCGGTACGGGGTTATTCGAGTGTCGCTCATTTTGGGTGTTTGAAGCGGGTGGTGTTTGCCTTGTGTCTTTTATTAGTTTAAAACAGAGTGTTCTAATGCCAGTCTCTGGGACATAGGGTATAAAAGCGGATCGTAAATATCCATCCATTTCAACAGTTATGTTCCAAGTATCGTAAATCTCATCGTCAAAAAAAGTAACTTCGGTTACTTTTTCATTATTACATTTCCCATTATTAACCCAAACTTTGAATTCACGAATTTCTTTTGAGCCATCAACTTCGCATACTGTAATTTTCACAATTCTTTTTTCTATCAATGGCAAAATAAGCGCAGTCGCTGTAAAATCTTTAGGCGTTATTTTCACTTCATAGGAAAACAAATTATCTCCTTTTCGAGCCAATATTTTGTATTCTTTACCAAGTTCTACATCTTTAAAAGTATATTCAGATATTATTTTCCAATCTTGATATTCTAAAATATGAATTTCCGCTTTGGATACTTTTGCACCGTCTTTTTTTGCGACAACATCAAAAGTGATTGTTTTTGTTTCGGGCTCCAGCTCAATTTCTTTGACAATATCAATTTTATTATCGCTGCTTACAACAAGATATTTTCGCAATTCTTCACTATCCAATAAACTGCCGACAATTGGTTTTGAACTAATATAATATTTTTTTGAATATACTAATGTTAGTTTTTCTTTTCGATGAACTTTGTCATTATTATGGAGTTCGCGACCTATTGAATTTTTAATTTTGATTTCAACGCCGTTTTTACCTCTACCGTTAAATTCGCGCAATTTATAGAACGGATTTTCCAAATCGATTTTTCCTGTCAAATTATTTTCGGAATGACGCAAAGCATTAAGTGGATTTTCGGGTTTGCCCTGCAAATCGTTGTTGATAAAGAGAACTTGGCGATAAGGTGCATATTCTTCCTGAAAAGGGACATCGAAGTATTTTTGAAGTTCGTTGTCGTCTTTGAAATAGATAAAAGAATCGTCTTTATCACCCGATAGCATATTACCTGCATTATCAAAAGGAATATCATCCAACTTGGGGTCCAAAATGGGGTTAAGAAAAGTCCAATCTTCTGTAGCCTCATTTAGGTTGTTCTCAACAATGTATTTTTTACAGTATTCATCAGAAACCTTCTCTAAAACATTGAAAATAACCGTGCCGGAAAGTTTTTTATTCTTAGGTATAGGTATCGAAAAACCTACAAAACCAGTACGTTTGTCACCTCGAACATCTCTAATGATTTTATATTTTGAAAAAATTGTGTTATCTGCTGTAAAGCGAATACCATACGCCTCCTGACCGATTGCCGCTGCTATACTTGTATCAGAAGAAACATCAAGTAAACCTGATATTTTTTTCGGAGTAAAAATCTTACAACCGCCCTTCGTGCCATGTATTACTATATCCATTTTGATTAACTTCTTAAATATTTGACTACTTTATTATACCTCACAGGTTTAACTCGTTCCAATAAGTCGTTAATAATATCAGTAGAATATGCGCGATTGATGATGCAAATCTTCTTGAAATAGACATCGCCGATAGAAAAAAGTTTTACTTTAAAATCAACAGAATGTTCATCGCACTGATTTTTCAACACATCCATAAATGAACCAAAATATTCACTTAAAAAAGATTTCGCAATTGTCGTTCTGTCAGCGCCTTTAATTTCGTCCGATTTGGTAACAATTACATAGACAGCATCTGTTCGTTTTTTGAAAATTTCACTATTGTCTCGAAAATAGGTTACGGCAGCCTCCAAATAGTTACTTTGCGTACGTTTATCGTTGTAATTAGTGTGTTTTGTTTCTTTAATGTAGTCAATAAAAAAATAGTGTATTTTCTGATTATCGCTTTTTAGTAACAATTCGAGTGTTTGAAATGATTTTTCGATATCCTCTTTACTGTCGTCGTTAATTAATTTATTGGGTTCATTGACCGCATTGTAGAAATGTTCAACAACCTCACCACTTAATTCAAAAAATGAGATTTTGCGTTTGTTTTTTTCGCCGCGCCTAAAAAACAGAAATGGCATATATTGCGTTCGGTCCTTATTGGTACGGTCGGGTAAATATCCATAATTTCTGTCGAATATATTTATTAAACTATCACGGTAAGTAGTCCCAAATTTAGTATTACAATCAGGGGCTTCCATAGAAAAATCTTTTTTGATTGTACTTAAAATTGCCGCCAATGCACATGTTTTGCCCGACGAAGGTATGCCCCAAAAGAAAACATCAGTATAACCAGCAGGAATGTCGCTTTCACTTTTAGGGATATCGTTAAATTCCAGGGTCGGCTCTTTAAAACCTTTGATCATTTGAGCATCTATACCCAATTCGTTACATAAATCATCTAAAACCTCGCTTCCTAAGTTTTTAATAATTTCATCAAGTGTGTAATTGTTTATGTTTTCTTTTATTTCCAGCAACATTCTTTCCCGCTCTTTCAGTTTTTGTATTTCGGCATTTTCGATGTTTTGAATTTTCTGCATTTTTGACTCTGCTTCATTCCTGTGATTTATATTAGGAGAGAATAATAAATACCTTTTAAATTCATTTACTGTATTTGCAGAGACAGCAACATTATATGCATCGTCGTCTTTCTTCTTTAATAAAGATTTTACATTATTCCGTTTTTCTGCCGAATCCCACCCACCAGCTTGTCTTATCTCAATTGAAAAAACGTCAAACGATATATTGTTTGTCCATAGGAAATCCACTAAATCAACTGCATCCCAATCTTCCAATCTATTTATTATTTCTTTTAATTCCATTTTATTTTTTTTAATATATAGTTAATAATCGATATCAAAATCGCTGTTATTGTTTTGTTTTTTCGATACTAAAACACGAAATAATGCACGAAATAATGCACGAATACCATATTTTGATTTTGTACTTCTTATAGTGAAAATATATGATAATAGCATCAGCACATACGCCAAAACAGCCAAACCGATAGCAAGTCCAGTCGGGCTGCCGAGTGTGATAAAATGCGTTTTTACATCGTCGAATGAGAGCGAATATCCAAAGTCATCGGCTTTCTCACCCTGTTCGCGAATTTGCGAAAGTGTCACCAAAGTATTAAGCCAATAATTTGAGTTTTTTTCCACATCATTTACCACACCTACAATGCCAATTGGTTTCCAGCTGCTTGTAGTATTTTTGGCATCTTGCAACCATTTGCTAGCAACTTCTTTTATTCCGCTACCAGCAATGGTATCACTGTAATTGGTAGGGAACAAATCTGCGTGAACAGTAAACATTTTGGTTTTAATCTGCAACGCATCTGGAATGCCGCTGTTTACCACAAACCCAAAGTCGGTATATGCTTTAGGATCTCCTTTTTGTGAGCCCGCTACTCTTTTCAATGTATTTTCGTAAAGGTTTTCGCGACTGCCCGCATAGGCTTCATACTTAACAAACATATTTCCTGCCTGCGTAATGCTTGTTTGTAGTTTGCTGTTGATCTCCGACTTCTGAGCCGTTACCGTGAAATAGTGCGGAAACGGCGAGGTCTTCGTTACAAAAAATACAGCTAATAGAACAAATAACCCAAGTAACACCACTTCCAATACAAAACAGGTTTTAAAATTGCTGCTTATGCGTTTGAGCAATTTTGCCCCAAAGGCAGTGCCGAACAATAATAGGGCAATAATTAATGCCATTACTATGCAGCCGATTGTAT
>CAYWAV010000162.1:0-4168 GCA_964456225.1 uncultured Chitinophaga sp.
ACTTTTGGGCGGTAGTTTACTGCTTTACATAGGAGGTGCTGTTACAAGCTGGGCTTCTTTCGGTCGTGGTTTGTCTGTCCGCTGTGTCTGTGCGGTTGGAAAGGCATACTCTTTTGCAAGCTTTGGCTCGTGGGCTGGCTTGTGTGGCTTGCAAATGTGTACGACTTTAGCGTTGGCTTTTTATTTAAGTCTTGCTTCATGGAATTTCATTAAGTCATTAAATTTTTTCCAAAACTTTCGGCTTTGCTTTTTGACAAAATTGTCACCATTAATTGGTTTCATTGATTCATTTGCTTTGTTTATGTAGCTAAGATAATTTCCCCAATAATATTCATTCGTTTTTTCATAAACAGTTTTGTCTGCCTTTGACGGTCTATAAATTAGTTTTCTTTTCGCTCCTTTATGTGTAAATCGTTTATAAAGTCTAGACTTGAATAAACTTTTGTCAGGATTTTTACTGTGTATTGCCAACGAAGTCGATTTTTTGAATGAGCTTTTCATTGACCTATAAAATTTTGAAAAACCAGAAGTTTTTATCAAAACCTTTTGACCGTTAAATGAAAATCCCAAATACTCTAATGTCTTATTGTAATTAGAGGTTTTTGTTTTTTCATCAATTTCGAATCCTGTGAATTTTCCTTTCAACTCTTCAAAACGAAAAACCTTTGTCTTATTAGGTTCAATTTTCAACTCAACAACCGTGTCAATTTTATATCTGATTAGTTTTATGATATCATCTTCATATTGTTGTTCGCAAATGATAATTAAATCATCGCTATACCTTTGATAAAAACCTCCTATTGCTGAGACATCGTCAAAAATTACTTGGTCAAATTCTAGCATATAGATATTTGCCAATGTTGCACTAATTGGACTTCCTTGTGGTATTCCAACTATATTGTTTTTCGATATAATTAGATTCAAATTATTTTTAAGAAACTCATCCTTTTCACAATATGCTACTGCACTTTTCTCTTTAAAATGTTTGTTGCTTTTTATTTTCTTTCTCTTATTTTCTTTTTTGGTGGCAGAATTTGGAATACCTTTTTCAACAAGCATTGTGTTACTATAACTTTCAAATAGCTTGTCGCCTTCAATGTATTTGATATTTGTCAGAGATTTAAATAAATTGTAATGGTCTTGGGGTAGAGTAGTTTCGTTTAAAACTGTTGTCCATTGCCTTTTTAAAGTTTTGTGATTTAGATTATCAAAAAAGGAAGTAACGTCAGCAACTATTGCAGTCAGTTTTTTATCCTTGTTATTTTGAATAAACTCAAAGGTTGTTTTAGCAAAATCAATGTTGCATTTGTTTTTTTCTAAACCTTTTGAAATAGGAATTTTACGATAGGCAACAATAGATTCATTAAAGTTTTTTTCTTCTATATGTTTTTCATAAGCAGTTGCTAATATTTCATTGTATTTTGATAATATTAGAGAATCTAAATGTGAGGCAAAGAAAATATCTCGAACTTTTGGCTTACCAAGTATTCTCGTTCTTTTCCCGCTTGGGTTTAAAACTGAAACGGAATTGTCCGCCCTAAATTTTCGCTTTACAATTGATTTGTGGATTAACGGAAGGAAACTATGTGTTCTAACTTTTTCAGAATTTTCAACATAGGCTTTTACCCAATTATAATCTTTGATTGTAATTGGTAAACCTATATGAGGATACTTCTTTGTTTTAAACCACTTTTCTAATTCCATATTGTCAAGTTAAAAAAAGGGGGCAGATACTAATAGTAGCAGGTTTAAAATGCACATGCTCTGTCGAAGCTTTGACCCTTTTTCAAGGGAGGCAACGCTACTCTTCTCAGGTATAGAAATTGTTATCTTTGTATGTAAATTCATAAACACAATAAATATGATTAGAAAATTCATCCGCAGACCCAACTTCAGGGCTTCAACAGGGATTAATCTGTTGATAACTCTTTCCTCATTTATTCCTTTACAGGGAAATTTGGAAATTGGTATAGTCCTTCCCAGCTAGCGTATATCCTAGACGTGGTACCATTTTGCAAAACGTAACATTCCGACCCTCTGCCCCCAAAATCTTTATTTATCTATTTCATTTTCTAGTATTTTATTTGTTTCAAAAATTTTGTTGAACAATTCTTTTGTTATTGAAGTATTCCTTTTTCATATTTTTCAGTCTTTTCTACTTTGCCATTTTCGTCATAGTATTTTGATTTACCATCACGCAAACCTTCTGAAATCTTAAACTCAGACTTAAGTTTACCGCTGTCATATTTTTGAATGAATTTACCTGAAAACGGTTGCCCTGTTGTGACAACAAAATATTTTTCAACATCTCCAATATTATTATTGAATACTTGTTCTGTGTAAACATTTATATCATAGTAGTAGTATTTCCAAACGCCTATTTTATCTTTTTTATAAATTACTCCTTCGATTAATATTTTTTCCTCGTTGTCATAAATTTTTAATTCTCCATCAGTATAGCCTGAATTTCCGTCTGATTTTTTTCCAGTACTTATGTTAAATATAAGTTCAAAAAAATTATGATTTATTTTTTCTGAATTTTCCTTTTTGAGAGTGTAAACTTGAGAAGCCTTGCCATCACTATAATATTCTGTTTTTTTGCATTTAAGACTATAGCTTGTTTCATCAAATACTTCATAACTCCTGAGCATATCAACTCCCAATGAATCGTAAATATCCAATTTTCTCAATTGTCCATTTTCAAAATACTTTTCTTCACGTGGTTTTTTATAACGGTTGTAGTTTGTGGTTTTTCCATTTAGTTTTCCATTTGAGTAGGAATATTTTGTATAAATAAAATCTTCATTAACAAATTCTTCCCAAATACCTGTTTCAAAACCATTCGCATAATTACCCCTTAAAAATGTATAATATTTTTTATCCTCAATATCATTACTTACATAGCTTTCAAGCCAAATTCCATCTCGTTTTCCAAAAATAAAATTGCCTTTAGTTGTTAATATACCTGTTGAGTCTTTTTCTTCAAATGGACCATACAGCCCATCATTTTTATAATAGGCTGTTTGAAATAGTTTTTGATAAACCATTTGATGACAAGTGTCCAAAGGATTGACATTGCTATTGCCTGTTGTATCACATGGAACTTCCTTGCGGTCTAAGGAAGCGTAACGAGTTGTTTTTCCGCTTTTCTTACCATTCTCGTAATTTTCGATTAAAAACAATTTACCTGAATAAGGTAAAGGTTTACTTTTTTCATCCACATAATTTTCAAAATAATATTTCCATTCTCCTGACTCGAGGTCATTATAGTATCGCCCTTCTTTGATTAATCCTTTAGACCACGAATAGAATTTCCAGTAACCATTCTTCAAACCTTCTGAATAACTGCCAACTGCAACCAAAGGACAATTTGTAGTATCACCGCTAAGCCCACCTAAAAGCAATGTTGTTAAACTTCTATATACTTTATATGAACCGTCAAGAAGTCCATTTGTATACGTGCCAAAAATGATACTATCTTTTTTGACTTCTTTGAATGAACCGTTGTATTCGCCTTTCAAATATGTATGAGATTCTATAAGGTCGGTTTCTTTTTCATTATACTTTATAGTTTGCCATAATCCTATTTTTTGGTCATTGGCGTATAACCCCGTAACCTTTGCAAGTAATTTACCTTCTTCGTAATAATATTCAGCATAAGTTCCATCAAGCAAACCTAATTTCATATTGTATTCCTTATCAATGCGACCCTCTTCATCATAAACTTTGAATTGACCGTTCTTTTCTCCATTTAACAGTCCGCCAACCATTTTTAGTTTGTTGTTTTCATAAATTTTATAAGCACCGTTAGGCTCGCCATTTAAGTAATTGTATTCTGCTGTCAAGATTCCATTTTCATCGTATTCCTTTGACGTACCTTGCTTTTTTCCATTCACTAAAATTGCAGACAATTTAGGTTTGCCGTTTTCATAAATCTTGTAAGCACCGTTAACTTCACCATTTAAATAAATAAATTCAGCGGTTAAATTTCCATCTTCATCATATTCTTTAGATGCTCCCTGTTTTATTCCGTTAGTAAAATTTGAAATAACTTTTAGTTGTCCACTTGAGTAATATGATTTTGCTGTTCCGTTAATCTTTCCGTCTTTGAGAGTAAATTCAGATTCAATATTTCCATAACTGTCATAGGATTTTTTTAGTCCATTAT
>CAYWAV010000163.1:0-373 GCA_964456225.1 uncultured Chitinophaga sp.
TGCCGGGACGCCACGGTACACCGTCCGATGGCCTTCCCGCAGAATCGGGTGGAATCCATCACCCAGCTCACACGGGGTTATCGACCAGTCGTTCACCGCGGTAGATTTCACAAAAGTTTCATTCGCAATGATTTGAGACTCTTTCTAATTCAGGATTTTCACGTGCCCTCCTTCTGAGGATCTCCGATCCAATCCGACGATGGATGGAGGAAACCGGGGATTCCGGAAGACGCTCCAGATCCTCCAATACCAGAGCGAGAAGGGGGTGCGGGGCGAACCGTTTCAGGGTAGACTGGTGATCTCGACCCGCTGCCTTGAGGGGGCCAGGCGGAACGAAGTTCAGGGTCGCCTTGGTCTGACCCGCCTGTTGAAC
>CAYWAV010000163.1:383-4158 GCA_964456225.1 uncultured Chitinophaga sp.
GATCCATCCAGCGCATCGTTCCGGAGGCGCATTTGGTTCGAACTGCTCCGTCTGTTCGACCATAACCTCGACCCCGCTTGGCGCTGCTGATCTTCCGGCCTAGAATTCCGAGGTGAAGAGTAAGCGAAAATGCGTGGAACCACAGAAGCTGGACGTCAAAGAAGTTGAACCATGCGCACACCCCGGTAAGATACTGAAGTCGTGATTCTGTATGAAATTCAATCCCACAATTCGGGGCCCGGTTTTTGTGGAGTTTGGATGCCAAGACACACGCCGCAACTTGCCACGCGGTTTCAGGACCGGGAACCAGGAAGCTCATTTCCTCAGGTGCTTCGAAAGGCATTTTCTGGCATCCGAGGCCGGTCCCGTAGTTGCTGGCCGGGAGTTCGCGTTGGACGGCTTTGGAAGGGCAGACCTGGTCTGGTTGGCATGGGAGGCCAACGCCAACAATGGTGATTTTAGCGCCTTGGCACTGAAGAAGCGACTTCGCCTCACGGCCATCGAGGGTAAGATGTCTGATTGGCGCAAGGGGCTTCACCAGGCGTTCCGATACCGCTATTTCGCCCATCGATCCTTGCTGGTATTGCCTTTGCACACGGCGAATGTCGCCTCCCACTTCTTGCCGACATTTCGCAGGCTCCGAGTTGGTCTGTGGGGATTCGACCCCACCACCGGGCGTTTGAAAAAGTGGTTCACGCCTCGATCGAGAACCCCCATGAACGGGATGGCATGGCAGAAAGCGCTTCATTTATTCGAGTCCAACTTACATTTCAGCAAGCTCCTTGAAGGCAGCTAATTCCTCGCGGAGCAATTGAATGTGCTCGTTGTTGGACCGCTCGCGAAGACTGATGCCAGAAGCCCCGATTTCAGCATACGTCTCCTCTGCACTGTTCAAGGCGGCCTTGATCAGATCCAACGATGCCTCAGGATTTCCTGGCACCACCATCCTGGCCAAGAGCCTCAGACAGTCCCAGTTCTGAAGTGCCTCTCCAATCGATGATGGTCGCGAGCCTTCATCCTCTTCATAGTGATTGTCGATTGGTCCCCCATTGAGAATCTGTGGGAACTGGCTGCGCAACAATTCCAGCTCAGTGTGTCTGATGCTTTTGAGTAGTCGGACGCTCGTATACCGGGGCACTGGCTGCCGGGCCATTCCTGAACTGGGCGCAAACTTTTTCAGCGAAAACACTTTCAGAGTATTGAACCAACCACTAGCGACGGTGGTTGCACCCGCAGCCCCAAGATAAGGGGTCAACGCGTCAGCGTATCCATTGATGATCTGGTAGCCGCTAAGGCTGAGAACGCGATTTATCATCATCCACCGGGAGAGGACATCAGGTTCTTCAAGCGTTGGCGGAATATCACTGTCCGGGTGCTCGATCAGGACGTAGAAACCGGTCGGCGGCCTTTCAAGTTCGGTCACCTCCTGCAAAAAATTCTGCAGCTCGATTCGATCCCGAAGCGCGTCGGTCGAAACAGCCAAGGTCGCAAACAATGGACGTGGATCCCGGAGGCTTTCGTGAATCTTCGCTGCATTGCGGAGGAAATCCTTGGCAATGGTGGCCTCCACGGAATCAAGGGATCGGCGGACGACGATGTTGGGTGCAATAAAGGCGGTGACCGGGAGGGTCTGCTGATAATTCAAGCACGATTCCAGGTCCTCGATAACTCGATTTTCATGCTCCAAATCCCGCCGTCGTCGGGCTCCAAAATAAGGATAAGCCTCATCGCCATCGAGAGCCCCCAGTCGCACCCCTGGCTCGGCCGCGACGATGCTTGCGTAGTACTGAGGATCGAACAGTCGAAGGCTCGATGGATGATTTGAGGCATGCTCGCGACACTTCTCGATCAAGCGCGCCGGGGCAATGTCCTTGGCGCCATAGATGACGCCATCGATCAGGCCGTCAGCTAGACCCTGAGCAATCCGATCTCCAGCCTTTGAGCCATGTTGTGCGAGGATTTTCATTGAATTTAGGTTAGTAGTTGAAGAATCAGGTTTAGATTGCCAGGGCGGAGGGCTGGATTCTTCTTGTTGAATTGATCAATCAAACCCGTCAACGCGCCGGGTAAATCCGGCCGCTCATTGGCCAGCCTTCGCGGTTCCTGGTGCAAGATCCGCGTGAGGGTGCGAATCAAGTCATCCGCTGAGCGTGCAAGGGGATGCAGCCCTCCCGTTGCAAACTCGAACGCCGTGACTCCGGCCGCATACAAATCCGCTCGGTAACTGAGGTTCTCGCGAAAATTCGGATCCAACATTTCCGGCGCCATGTAACGAGGTGTTGCCGGAATGAACTCTGGCTTCGAGGTCAATCCAGCTTCCTTCACGTTGTACGCGATTCCGAGGTCGAGCAACACGTATGGCCGAGCGTCCAGCCCGGTGGCGAAGATGTTGCCCGGCTTGATGTCGCGATGGACGGTGTTTTGCGCCGTCCACAGGGATCGAATCGCCTCGACCAGACACCGCAGTAGTCGTTTGATCTCGGTCGCATCGGGCCGAGCGGACGGTTGGATCACGGCGCTGAGTTCCCGCCCGGGTAGAAACTCCTCAGTATATACGACACAATCGTCCCCATCCAGTTCTCGAATCACGGGCGCAATGGACCCCAGTTTGACGACAAACGGACTACGGCAATCGCGCAACAAGCTCACCTCTCGTTGCGCACGGCCTAGCTCCTGCCGGCGGATTGCTCTTTCGTCAACGGTCGAAACACCGAGCGGGAGCCGGATGACCTTTAGGACTTCCTGCGCTCCGTCAGGCAGCGAGACACTGTAAACGCTCTTGTAGCTTCCGGCGTTGATGAACTGGAAGCCTCGCAGGTCGGCAAACGCCGAGGACAGGGTAGTGGCAGATATGGGCTTGGCTGGCATGGGACAGTGGGTTCAGGTTTTGGATCCATCTCAGTTCACGATTCAGTGGGGTTCGAAACAGCGGAGTATCGGGCTGCATCCCATCGGGTCACGATCCCTTCTGTGGGCATGTCCCTTCGACCGCTGGATGTCAGTAAAATGGCTTCCAAGGCTCGCTCGGTGGAGAGACGCCCCATCACATCTTCGATCGGGGTGTCGAGTTTGGCGAAGCAAAATATGGAAATGCCTCGGAGGGATGAGTCCTTCTCCTTAAGCACCATCCTGACGCTGACTTTTGCCAGATCTACTTTGGTCGACGAAGCCCGCGCCAAACGGGCAAGCCATCGCACAATCTCATTCTCCGTAATCATCCCGGTAAACTTCTTCTCGCTCACTACTGGGAACTGGGAGAACCCATTCTCGAAGGCGAGCGACGAGGAATCCTGCGAGCGTGTCCATGGAAGTGACCGTTAGCACCCTTTTTCGAAAGCGGACGGACACGGGTCTCTGATCGAGCAATCGCCTTATGATCTGGCGGATTGCGTCGATCGACTGCGGCGCGACAGCCACCGGATATCCGCAGTCAAGCCCACGCTCATGGGTTAGGAGATTTCGAATTGCTGCCGAGCGGCGGAGCCGGTTGGCCAAGTCAGTCCACTAGTGATTTACTTCGGCATATCGATCGATCAATGCTGACACTTTCGTTGTGTCGCTAGCTGAACGCCCAAGCCGTCGTTTCAGGGCAGCCTCGGCATCCGCTAAGCGGTGCAGGAATTCATCGGCCGCCGCCGGGTGGATCGGGTTCACCACCGGCGACACCTTCTTCGTGCTGACGGCGCATCGGAGCGCGGTACCGGTGCCGATCTGCCGCTCCAGTTCGCGCGAAGCCCACCAATGCCTGATCGCGTTGGGCAGGGAGGTTCCGGCT
>CAYWAV010000164.1:0-4096 GCA_964456225.1 uncultured Chitinophaga sp.
AACATCTTTAGCTACAGTTTCTAGCAAAGTACAATAAGTTTTCGACGTTTTGCTATTGTTCGAAGGTTTTAGGTCCCAAAAATCTAAACATAATTGAATACTGTTTTTGAGGTTTTGATTAATAGCTTTTGTGTCCTGGTATTCTTTCAGTTTTTTCTCGTCCAACTCACTGCCGTTTATATAGTCGATAATTTCTGTTTTAATGGTTGAAACTACATTTTTTTGCGCCGCACTAGAATCAACTTTCTTCGCTACATTTTTATTATCGATTGCTGTTTTCTTATCGTCTTCAATTTCTTCCTCTTTCGATTCTTGCGTTGTTTTATCTTTTGCAGATTCCTTTGGTTTCAGAATTTCATCGATTTTATTCAAAGTATCGAGGCTAATCGTAGCGCCTTCGACATTAACAGTACTTTGTTGAGCGGTAGTAGCGGTTTCTTGGGCCGAATGAAACCATGCCCAAAGGCCAAACCCGAGAACTAATGTACCAACTACTGAACCTGCAATGAATGTAGGATTTTTATAAAAATATAATCTTTTTTCATATTGGGCAAAGAGAATATTATTATCTAACTGCCAATTTTTGAAAACATAACCTTCTTGCACAATAATACAATTTCTGTCTAAATCATCTCCGCTTATACTGTTTGAGTAAACCGGGCAATTTTCTGCTTTTTTGCCATGTTCGCCTGCATCGATCTTGTATGTTTTACCACTTGAAGGTCCATTTTGCGTTTTTTGTTTTTGCAAAGTCAATTCAACTAATCCACTTTGATTAAAAGGTGTTACTGAAATTGGATAGGAAAATAAATTTTCGCTTTCTATTTTAGCAGCAATTTTCCATTGTGAGATAATTTCTTCGCCTTGAAAATTAATAGTTGTAATAGATTTAGTTACTTTTTCCCAAGCCCGATTGCCTATTTTAATTTCAGCGCCTTCTATAAATTTTCCAATTGGGTTTTTAATTTCAAATGAAACCAGTGCTTCCTTTTTTTTAGGGTCACTAAATGCAGCGTGTTTGAGCATTACCAGATTGTCCTTGATTTCTAAATATTGAACATTACCGGAAGATAAATCATAAATTGTTCCGTCTGCAATTATTTGCTCATAACATCTATTATCTTTTGAATATTTGATTACAACTCTCCATTTTGCCCGAATTCGATTTTCACCATTTTTACCTGAGCGTGGTTTACCGTTAGCAATTATTGACAAACCTGGAAGGTTATAATTATTGAGAAAGTAGGTTTCATTTTTCAAATCAGGATTTAATTCAACACCGGAATGCTTCAAAACTTTAAGTGGATCCTTTTCACCTTTTAAATTGCTGTCAACAAATAAAATCTGCTTGTAATCATTGTATTCTTCCTGATACGGCTTGTCAAAAAGTTCTATAAGTTCATTGTTAGATTGATAGTAATGGAAAGCGGGATTGATTGTACCTGATATGATTTCTTCGACTTTTACATTTTTAACACCCTCTGTAAATTCTTTTAAAATTTCATCTACAAAACTCCAATCTTCTTGTATCAAAGTTCTTTCGCCTCGATTGATATTGTTATCCCTTACAAATTCATCAGTATAGCTTCGAGAAAGTTTATCAAGCAAAGATTTTACGTCTGCCCCCTTTAGCAATAATTCTTTATTAGAAGGCAAAAAGAGAGAAAAAGCTATGTAACCTATCGAATAATAACGCAATGTATCACGTATAATAATGTATTTTGTAAAAACACAGCCACCGTTAACAAATGCAAGAGAATAAACTGAGTTGCCTAACGGATTTTCATCATTAACACCATTTAGAATATCAATATCGCCGAGTGCAAAAGATGGTTTTGCATTAGGTCTAAAATTACTCTTATAACCTTGTTTTGTCCCGTGAATGAGTAATTCCATATTTGCTTATTTGTTAAATACGTCTAAAATACTTTGTTTTTTCGGTGCAATCCTACGCATTAGAATGTCTATGATATTGCGAGATGTTTCAGGGTCGAACTCACACATTTGTTGGAAATAAACTTTTCCCAATGCAAAGGGAGTTCCCAAAATTCTTTTTCCATTGATACTGTTTTCGTTACACCTTGAACGCAACGAATTTACAAATGATGTAAAATTGTTGTTCTGCAAGTGTCCATGCAATTGATTTACTCTTTCGCTTTTTTCGCACTCCATTAAGTCGCTCTTTGTAAGTACAATATAAATTGCATCGGTAGTTTGGCTGAAGAGATTATTTTGCTTATCGTTAAAAAAAATTGATGCAGATTCCAGATAATCTGCTTGGGTATAACCATTAGCATCAGGCTTATTATCTACGTCATAATCAACAAAAAAGAAATGAATTTTGCGATTGCCACCATTTAAAAAACGAATCAAGGAGCTGAATGTTTCTTCATGTTGTGGCGACGGTAAAGGTATGTGTGCATTTTTATAATGGAAACATTGAAATATTTCGCCACTCAATTCGATTAACGAAACAGAACGAGAGTATTTTTCATTGGACTTTTTCAAAGCAAAAGGCAGATATTGGGTTGTATCTACGGGGCTGCGACCAGGCAAAACCGAAATTGGATTTGAAAAAATGTTTTTAAGTCGCACCATATAATCAAACCCTGGACCCTGAGCGATTTCTAAATAGCCCATTCTATTGGCAGTACTTAAAACGGCTGCTAAAGCGCAGGTTTTTCCAGAGCCGGGGATTCCCCAGAAATACACCTCGGTGTAACCGTCTGGAATAAAATCAGGGGTTTGTCCAAGTTGTAATTGAGGTGAAATTATATTGTCTAAACAATTGATAATTTCGTTTGGGATTCCAGCATTTAACAAATCATTTGTGGTAATTATATCGTCATTCAAGTATTGTCGCAGCATACCGGGAGTGAAAGAATTTGGATCGCGGTGCACTCTTTCAACAATTCGATTTCGCTCTGCATTTTTCTGATTTCGCTTTTGTTCAAAATTATCAATTTGTTGCTGTGCTTCCATAACGTGTCTTCCTGAAGGATAAGTTGTTAGATAATCCCGACAACCTTGCTCTGTATCACGAGCATTATTCCACACATTATCATCATCCGCGTCGCGGGCTCTTTGTAAAGCAATTATTGCTTTGCGCTTTGTGGCATCTAAATTACCTGAGCTTCTTAATTCTTCAAGTGTGATAATTCCTTGATTGATAGCATCAAAAAGTTGTTGAGCTGTTAAATCATCTATATGATTTAAAATATAATTTCTATCCATTTTTTAGTTAATTGATTTTTTTATAAAACTACTTCATAAGTGGCGGTTTTTGACGAACCTGTTGAGCGGGAATCGCGTTTGGTTACAAACCACGAAAGTAACATCAGCAAATACGCTAGCACAGCTAGCCCTATTGAAAGTGGAGTAGGGTTTCCAAGTGTAATAAGTTGCGTTTTTACATCGTCGAATGAGAGAGGATATTCAAAGTCGGCGGTTTTCTCACCCTGTTCGCGAATTTGCGAAAGTGTCACCAAAGTATTAAGCCAATCGTTTGAGTTTTTTTCCACATCATTTACCACGCCTACAATGCCAATTGGTTTCCAGCTGCTTGTAGTATTTTTGGCATCTTGCAACCATTTGCTAGCAACTTCTTTTATTCCGCTACCAGCAATGGTATCACTGTAATTGGTAGGGAACAAATCTGCGTGAACAGTAAACATTTTGGTTTTAATCTGCAACGCATCTGGAATGCCGCTGTTTACCACAAACCCAAAGTCGGTATATGCTTTAGGATCTCCTTTTTGTGAGCCCGCTACTCTTTTCAATGTATTTTCGTAAAGATTTTCGCGGCTGCCCGCATAAGCTTCATACTCAACAAACATATTTCCTGCCTGCGTAATGCTTGTTTTGAGTTTGCTGTTAATCTCCGACTTCTGCGCCGTTACCGTGAAATAGTGTGGAAACGGCGAAGCCTTCGTTGCAAAAAATACGGCAAATAGCATAAACAATATGAGCAGTACTACTTCCCATAAAAAGCAGGTTTTGAAATTACGGCTTGTGCGTTTCAGAATCTTTGCCCCAAAGGCGGTGCCGAACAATAATAGGGCAATAATTAATGCCATTACTATGCAGCCGATTGTAT
>CAYWAV010000165.1:0-2062 GCA_964456225.1 uncultured Chitinophaga sp.
GGTTGAAATTGCTTGTTCCTATATTGAATAAATAGATTCAATAAAATTTTTAACTTCATTGGTTGTGTCTATTCCATTCCAATCATCAACACTCATTGCTTCAATAACTTTAATATTCAATTCTTTTTTGAATCCATTTAAATTACTTTCTTTCAAATATTTCTCGACATCTGTGTTTTCATTTATAGTAAGTGTTGAGGCACTTATTTCTGCAATTCTTGGATTTTGACTCTGTTCTCCTTCTTTTGATTTAATTTCAGCAATATAGCATTCTTTTATTTTTTCAGGACAACAATAATTTTCAATTTCTCTTTTTGACAGTTTACAGAAAATTGCATCATCAGCTTCACAACGCTGCTTTATTTTTTCTTTCTCCTTTTGTTTAATTACATCTCCATTATCTCCATCAACCAAAACGGCATACTTCGCTCCATTTATATGCTTAAATAAATCTAGGTCTGCATAGTTGGACAACGAAGAACCCCCACCAATAACACATGCTATCTCATCTGCAACAAGGTTTTTATTTAAAATTTTACTTGCTAAACATCTCAAGAAAAGAACATCATCTCGCCCCTCAACAAACACCAAAAACTTTGATCTTTTGATTAAACTATAATCTGGTCTTATTCCTAATTCTGAAATAATTTTGTTTATAATACCATCAGAATCCTTTTCATATTTTGATATACCACTAGTATTTTTTGTAACTAAAATTGAATTTGCACCATTTGTAGCACCAGCAAAAACAGGTGAATGTGTTGTTAGAAAAAATTGAGATGTCTCTGATATTTCAATAATTGATTTTAATAAATCTTCCTGTGCCGACGGATGCAAAAATGTTTCTGGTTCTTCAATAGCAAAAATTTGATTCTTCGCGCCTTTTTTGTTTGCTAAGTATTCAAAGTAAGCAACCATTAACAACCTTTTAAATCCTGTACCTTTATGTGAAATAGGAACATCAAAGGCATCACCGTCGAATTCTAGGTTCAAGTCAAATTTTTTGAGAGATTTTGTCCAGTCAAATTCTGTTGTTGGATTAAATTTTTTCAAACCAGAAACATTTTTGACCATGTATTTTCTGATCTCTTCAAACTCAATAGCTAAATCTGCTTTTAATCCTTTCTCAATTTCTTCCGTTTTGGTCTTCGTAGTTTCAAAATAACTAGATACAATAGGCTTAAATTGCGATTGAAAATTTGTTGCATCAACACTTAAATCTTGTTCAGCATCAAATAGAGAATATTCGGGAAATGATAATTCCTCGTAGGTTTTCTCAATATTTTTTATAAAATCACCGATTAAATTATAACGATCTTCTCGATCAGCACTAGATAAATGACTCTTAATTTGATCAATCCTTATAACATTCTTTTTTCCTCTGCCAGATTTTTCGGGAGTTAATCCCGCCTCTGTAATCAAAGTATTTAAATCTTCTTCCTTTTTGTTCCACAAATCTTGATATTTTTCTTCCTTAAAATCAAAACATTTATAATATGCATTTGATTTTGGCTTGCCATTTATAACCTCAAATTCTTTTTTGATTGTTATAAATTTTTCACTATCCACTGCTAGATCATCAATTTCAACAGGTGATGAAAATGAAACTTGTATCGATACTTTTTCTTCTTCGAGTTTTCCTTTAAAAACATCCTTAATATCAAATTTCTTTTCATCAAAAAAACAATCTAATGCTCTCAAAATAGTCGATTTTCCAGAATCATTCTTTCCAACAAAAGTGTTTATTCTTGAGACATTCAAGTTTTCCAGAATGTCTATACCGCGGAAGTTTTTAATTATTATTTTTGAGATAAACATATTATTTCAATTCCAAAAACTCCCAGCCTTTCAAGTCGTTTGGATTATATTCATATTTTTCAGAATCGTTATATCGCCAACTTTTCTTTTCCTTAATAACAATTCCCCCAAACAATTCTTTGCCATTTTTATTTTGCTCCTTAATGTATTTTGCTAACCCTTCCGCTCGCTCTTTTGCAGTTTTAGCATAGATACCACCTTTTGTATCAAAAAGCCCTATTTTGCCGTTTTTCATTTTCACAAC
>CAYWAV010000165.1:2072-4050 GCA_964456225.1 uncultured Chitinophaga sp.
ATATACGGAACTGCAAAATATGTTGCGTCACTAGCACCATTTTTAAACCACCAATCAACTTGTTTTGACCCTTCGAGAAATTCCATAAAATCTACTTCAACACTACTATCTTCCTCAATCAATTTCTGTTGCGGTCCTTTTTCTGCCGTTTTAGCAAAGTAAGGTTGTATTACAGATTTTTTGTAATCCTTTTTCTTGAAAGAAAGACTGTAGTTTATAACTTCTGGAACATTCCAAGGCTCGTCATTTTCAACAAGTTTATTTTTTCCTTTACCAATCTTTTCTTGATACAACTCTTTTGATCGGTTGATAACATCAATGACTGCTTGTCGATTATCTTCTGCCAAAACGACTGCTTGAATTTCAGGCCATCTGTCTTCGTCTCTGGACGCGCCAAAGAAAGCATAAAGTGAGCTATTAATACGCTTAATTGAGCGCGTTTCTGGAGCAAAAGGATCAAGGTTATCACGAACGAACATATCAAAAGCAAATTGCAATTCCGATTCTGTTTTTGGTAATTTCAAGGTGCCAGCTCTTTCAATGTCTTTTGCTTCTTTGTCTGTATCAATAATGCGACCACTTGCAATAAGTTTTGTATCAACAATGCTATGTTTGAACGATACTCTTTTTGCTAAATCCAATTCTTTCGCCGCTTGTTCAAAAATAGGGTAAAAATCAGACGATAAACGTGTTTCTTCACGAAAACGCTTTGAGTGATGAGATAAAAGATTGATATTTTTGTACGATTCAATTCTTAAACCTTTATGCACTTTAAAATCAGGCAAAATATCCTTATCAATTCTTGTGTCGATATCTGGCAAGCTAGTATATAGATAAGCTCTATTTAATTCATCGCTTCCATAATGCTTATGCTCTGGCATACGCATTACACGACCAAGAGTTTGAATTGAGAAAGTGATATTTTCATCTGTCCATTGTCGGAAAAGCACAAGAATTGTTGCACGAGGACAATCCCAACCGAGCGCAATGGCTTGTTTAAACAGCATTACTTCAACTTCGTTTTCAGGTTTTTCTATGTTATCAAGGTTTATTTTTTCATTACCCGTCAAGTAAATAGCGAGCCGAGGATCATCTTTCACATAGCCAAATTTTGAAAGCATTCGCAACACATCTTCTTTTTTATCAGGAACACCTTGTCTATTGTCTGGTAGCTGAATAAGTAAAAGTGGATTGACTGATGAATTTTCTTTCTTCTCAAGAATTTTTTGTAGTTCATTTCGTTTTTCGATCGCACTTCGCAAAATAAGCTCGTCGGCGGATTCGTCACTTTTTCTTTTATCTATTACATAATTTTCAAAGCCGTCATTTACGACAACTTCCTTTTTGATCATGCCTTCTTTGCGCACATCCTCAATTTTTACAGGTACGATATAATCACTATTGATTTGTGGAGTAGCAGAAACCTCAACCGTTACCTTTGGTCCAAGTTTTCTGATAATTTCCTGTGATTTATCACTATTTGCAGTATGATGACTTTCATCAATTATTAAAATAATTGTTCGTCCCGCTTCTATTGTTCGTGCAACAACTGTATCCAAGTTATTATCTCGCTCATTTGCACGGACAAAAACATTACCTTCTTTATTGATACTTGCCCAGTTTAAGAAAAGAATTTCATTTTGCCTGATTTGGCGATTTTCAAGGTCTTGAAAGTACGAACAACGCAAACCAACGCCATTTTGATCGTAGTATTTTTTCAAACTATTTCGGCTTTGGTCATGCAATTTGTTCACGGCAATCCAGACAAAGGCAAATTTCTTGCCGTCTATGCGTGCATCAATGAGACGGCGCAAAAACTCTGCCGTCATTAAAGTCTTTCCCGAACCAGTCGGTGATTTGAAAACAACAACCTCGTTATTTTGAGATTCCAAAAGTTCGTTGACTTCTGTTTTCAACTTAACGATTGCTTTTTCTTGATAGTCTTTAAATTCGATCATAATAATTATCTAAAAATTTC
>CAYWAV010000166.1:0-3964 GCA_964456225.1 uncultured Chitinophaga sp.
TGTTAGCGGCAGTATTTCTTTTTCAGGTCGTTTTTTAAGTTATCAAAAACATATTCGTGTTCTTGTCTAATGCCTAATTCTTCAAGCGGTTGCCAATAGAAACGGGGTTTTAAAACTGAAGTGTATGTCGTAATTCTTCGCATTTTGCAACTATTATCTCCAACTTTGTCAAAATAATAAATGGCTTCTTTAAACCCCAACCATTTTCGTCCAGTTAGTTTATAGTCTATGACGTCCATACGTAAAATTTTCCCTTTTTCAAGTTCCGTTATTCTTTCAGTAATTGTCCCACCACTAAAATAACAAGTTCTTAATCCGCCCACTTCTTCTTTTTCTAAAATACATTTATTAGGAATTGGCAAATCCAGTTTCATTAAAAATGGTTTGTCAGCAATTAATGTGTCTACTGATTTTATTGCTTCATAAACCTGTTCAGCACTATATGGATAAATTCTTTCTGTTTCCACTTCAATAACTTCTGTTTTGTTTGTAAGAAAAAATTTCTCCACTGGAGCACCCAAAAGGGTAATTATTAATGGAAAGACCATAACATTAAGACTTTTCAGTGGTTTGATTATCCCCTTCCGTATCAAGTATTTATTGATTAATACTCCGATTGCAACTAAGGGGATTATTATAGGGATAGTCATAACAACACAAACAATTCCCTCAAGTTTTCCAACTAAAAGTAGAATTATGAAAATTAAGATCCCAGACGCAAGTCCCAAATATGCCCATTTTTGTATCGGCATTGATCCTATTACAAAGCCTAATGAAATTGGAAGAAAAACAAAAAAAATCCAACCGTAGTCTGCAAGTCCAAAGTGTAAAAATATAAATCCTATTCCAAAATAAATTATGGTCAATAAAATTGTTAATTTGAAACTTCTGTCTTTTATTATATTAATCAGTTTGTTCATTGTGTTATAATATTGCCGCTAACGTTTTTGGGCTTTGCGAAGGTGGGGAAATCGAAGAACAAATGTTCATGTTAGCACAAATGTTCAATAGAATTCCAATGCTCAAATTTAGCACAAATGCCCCACTTTTGCAAAACCCATGTTAGCGGTTCGTTGTTTTATTCTTCTAACAATAGTTGCTCAAAGAAAGCACCAATATTATTTTTTCTATCTACAAAGTGCAATTCCAAAATCCAATGCCTTTTGTTACCATTTTTGGCTACTTGCAGTATATCATTATGATTGTCTGGATGCACATCCAGACATAAGTCATTCGGGTCATCAGGTTGCTCATGTGGGAACTTACCTATAATGTGGCCAGCAATAGCATTTCCAAATTCGTAACCATATTGTTTTGCCAGACCAGTGGCGTAGTTGAAAAATTCTGCACCGCTAAGTTTAGTTTGTTTGAAGTACCAAGCATTCCCTTCGTGCCAAGCTGCTTCTACATCTTTCTTTATCTTATGTTTTAATGGGTCGTTACCTATAACATAGGTTCTTCCAAGGTCTGCTTCCCAACCTTCAAAAATGGGATGAAAGTCAAAAAACAATATATCACCATCTTGAATTACCAAATCTGATGGATTTGAAACATATGGTTGCAGGGTATTAATTCCTGTTCTTACAATTTTTTTGCCCCAATGATTCTCTACCCCAAAATCTTCCTTGGCTATTTGTACAATTTCGTCACAAAGTTGATTCTCCGTTTTACCAGGGATTATTAACCCTCTATCTTCAATCGTTTTAAATAATTCTTTTGCTTTTTGTTCTGAAAGTAAAAGGTTTTTCATTTGTTCATTCATATTTTTTTTAATTTAAAATAATTCCTGTGTTTAGTAAAGTCCTGTACATTAACCGCTAATGGTGGCAGTTTTTATTTTATTTTAAGATTATTTTCTACTTCCTCCCAAGTTTCGTTAATGTTTTTGGTTAATATTTTAGGTTTGTAATCTTCCCTTGGAGTACCGTTAATATGATAAAGTCTTTCAGTAGGGATTTGAAAACCAATTTTTGTTTCGGGTAATTTAAAACCATTTATTGCCCCAAGAAGCCCTGCCATATTTGTCCCAATTACTGTTGCTTTTTTCATCCCGTCAAAACCAATAGCAATTCCTTCTCCCATACTTCCTGTCCAATGCCCAACTAAAATTATTACATTCCCTTTGTAAGTTTTTTTTCTTGGCAATACATATTCAACCCAACTCTGCTTTGTATCATATTCAAGTTCGTCAACTTCGTGTTGTTGATAAGGTAACTTTTTATCGGTAAATCTGCCCATTATACACCTTGCGACGGTTGTATTTCCTCCACTTGGCGTTTCAGATAAATCAATAATAATATTTCTCATTGAGAAGAAACTATCAACTGCGTTGTCAAACTCATTAATTAAATTGTAATCATACAAACAGTTGTTAATTTTTATATAGCCGGTATTACCGTTTAAAATTTTATTTTCAATTAGTTTTTTATTTTCTTCAATTTTAGCTTTGTCAGGATAAAAATCTTTTTGTATTCCATCTTCTAAAATAGTTATTTTACGTGGCTGATTATGTGTGCCTGCAAACAACATATCAATAGCGAATTGGTTCATTTTATTATCATAATTGTCAGTATATTTTGGAAGAAATTGCCCTAGCTGGTCATCTATTTCTTTATCATTAAATTTTAAAATTTCCATTCCAACTTTTATTCCACTTTGTTCTGCCTTAAAATTTTTCCTAATATCTGTTACGAAGTATTTGCTGTTTATTTTTTCAACAAAAATATCCGCACCCGAAGGGACTAACCTATTTGAACCATCTAAATTAGTGTTTAGTGAAATGTGTCCATTGTGAAGTTCATTCAGTACAGTTTCTAAAAAACTAATAAATTGATTATCTGTTTTTATAGTGTCTGCGATGGGTTTGTATATGGTTTTAACTTTTTGCCAATTAATATTTTGTTGGTGCAGATAGGCATAATTTTCATTTACATCTTTCCATAGTTCATCAAAATCTTTTTGATATTTAGTTTGTCCAAATGTCAAATTTGATAATAAGCAAAAAAGTATAACTATATTTTTCATTTGTCTGTAATTTTATGTTAGGTGTAGGCGTTATTATAACGCTATTTATTTGTCGTAGCATTTAATAGTTCACGAAGCATTATTGCTTTATTGTTAATTTCTTTGCTTTCAATGTTACTGATTGATAGGATAGGTGAAAGTTTTGGATAGAGGTCGGGCTTGTTTAACCATTTAACGACTTGTTCTTTAATCCATTTATTGTAAGCAATTGGATAAATTTTATTTGCAATAAAAAGTGTTTGCAGATATTCTTGAAATGCTTTACATAAAATGTCGAATGCCTGAAAATACAAATCCCTTTTAATAAAAAACGGAATATGGTCAAGGTCGTATTCGCAAGCATTTCTTGTCATTGTCAAACGCTGTAAACGAAGTTCTTCATTGTAATATGGCAACCATTTATTTTGAAGTTCTTTGAAATAATTTCCAGCATTGTCCATAGGTGCAGAATAACAGATTTGATTTCCTATTTCAATTTCGAAGAAGTCCGAAGCAACACCAACTTCTAAAATTGTTGGAGTATAAATACCGTCAATAATATCTAAATGTAAATGGGCAAATTGGTTTGACTGTTTATATTTCAAAAATGTTGGTTGAGTGTTATAGTATGTTTGCCAAGTTGCCTCAATGTTTTCTATTTCGGTCTTTGTTGTGTCTGGTCTTACCAATATAGCAAAGTCAAGGTCGCTTTCTGGAACAGAATGTCCACGAGCACAAGAATTTACAACTAACACTGTGTCCACGTATGGAATAGTCAAAAAGTAATCTTTAACCAATTCGGCAGTGTCTTGATGTAATGATGTCGGAAAGGCTGGTTTAAAATCCATAAGTCATTCTTGTTATTTATTAAATTATCGATTTAGTTTTACGTGCGGTACAATGACCGCTAACGACAGTTTGTGAAAAAACCTCAGCTGCAATATAAATATACACAGAATGT
>CAYWAV010000167.1:0-3911 GCA_964456225.1 uncultured Chitinophaga sp.
TCGCACGTATGGATTTGGATACCACCAGAAGTAAATTTGCGCATCAGCACATCATTCAGGATTTTGAAGAAGGAAACATCGATATTCTAGTAGGAACGCAAATGGTAACCAAAGGTCTCGATTTCGACAATGTGAGTATGGTGGGAATTTTAAATGCAGATAGCATGCTGAATTTCCCTGATTTCAGGTCGTTTGAACGGAGCTATCAATTGATGGCACAAGTGTCGGGTAGGGCAGGACGAAAAAATAAACGTGGTAAAGTAATTATTCAATCTCAAAATCCGGAGCATAGTATTATTCAAGAAGTAATTGCAAACGATTTTTTATCGATGTATACTAACCAGTTATTGGATAGAAAAAATTTCAATTATCCTCCATATTTTCGTTTGATAGAAATTACGGTTATTCATAAAGATGTGGACATGGTGAATGCTTCCGCTAAATTTTTAGCTGATGCCTTAAAGAAACAATTTGGAAAACGAGTGCTTGGGCCTGAGTTTCCTTTGGTATCTCGGATTCGTAACTTATACCATAAAAACATATTGTTGAAAATTGAGCGGGATGCTTCGGTGGGACAAGTAAAAAAAATACTTAGTGAATTGCTTATCAAATTTAAAACAACCAATGATTACAAATCGGTGAGAGTCAATATTGATGTTGATCCAATGTAATTTTAAACATACTATTATGAAATTCAAGCTTGTCTTTTATTTCTCCCTTTTGTTTTTAGCATGTTCTTGTGGTTCAGGTGATGAAAACAAAACGATTGAAATGCAATTTCCGCTGAGTGATTCAGCAAAAGTAGAAGAAGCGCAAGTTGTTTTTGCTTCTGATTTAGAAGCTTTTAGAAATATGGAGATTGTTGAGTATTGTGTTTTGCTTCCCATAAAAGAATATGTGGAAAAAACAGGAGAGAATGAGAAAGCTGCTCACGCATTTGCTCATAAAACAAAAATGAGCAATGAAATTTCAATTCATGGTTTGTTGAGAGCTAATACAGAAGTTTCCATCGAAAACTATTTTGCAGGTTCATTGGAAGATGCTGAACTGGAAGGAAAAGTCATTGAAGAAAAAGCGCTAATAAAAACTAATAATTGTTTTTATGCAAAAGGCTATTGGGCTAATTCCATTTATGAATCTCGTTTTATAGAAGTGTGTTGGTTACGGAGCGATGATGTTGTAAAATACTATTCCTTTTTTGATATTGCAGATACCACACTTTGGAATAATCGGTTGAAAGAGATTCTAAATTCAGGCAGTATGTGCAAATAACGAAGCTCTCCCGCTAAAAGGAGAACTTCGTTCCAACTGCTCTACCACCTTCAACTATTTTACTTTAATGATCATTGGGCTCATGTCAACCTCTATACCATCTGGCCCTTTTCCTTTTATCTTTTCGAAAAATACACGTTCATTTTTTTTAACCTTTTGCAATCTTTTGATCATTGCATCTGTAAGCATGTTACTATTTGAAGTATAGTCCTCGGCAACCCCTCCGCTAACAAAGCTTATGTTAAACGACATAACTACTGGTTTCGATTCGTATTCAAAAGAAGGATAATAGGCTATAAGTCCTTTCTGAACTTTTATGGTTCCTTGGTTCATACTTCCGCTTTCTAATAGTTCACCGAATTTTGCACTCGGATTTGGTATTCTCTTAATTCGTAGCGTTTGCATTCCCATGTTTCTCTTTTCTCCATTGTCTAAGTTTGCAATAACACTAACGGTAACTATTCCATCTGCATTTGGTTTTACTTCATATTTGCCATTTCCTTTGTTAGTTAGAGTCGCATTACTGACGGAAACGCTAAGCTTTTCATTTGGAATGCCAGGGACGGATACTGAAATAGGATTGGGCAATCCTCTATATACCACATTCATTTTATCAGCCGCAACTGTTAAAGATGGCTTTGCAACGATGTATTCCGATTTGAAAGGAAATATTTGTTCTTTGCCATCAGGTGAAACTACTTTTACCGTTCCTGAATAATTTACAATTCCCTCTTTTGTTGTAGGTGCTGAGTATTTTCCAAATCCTTTTTCAACAGAAATTGCATTGGATGTTCCGTTAAATGTTTTAGTAGCTTCATTGTAATCTCCTACAGTTATTACCGGATTTTTTGTTTTGTTAAACGCTGCTAAAATAACTTTTGCATTGTATTCTTCTCCAAGCATAACATAGTTGCTTACTGGTATTACTTGTGCCGCTACAGTGTCAAATTTTAAATTACCCACATCTACCAATTTTAATAAATAATCTACAGTTGTCGCTTCCGCATTTTTTACATCGTTTTTTAATTTCGACAAAATAGTAACGCTGGCAACTAGGGGGCGATTATAAAAATTATACAATTCCCAATTTTCATTTTCTTCACTGTATTGCGGATCCTCTGTGTTTATTCCTACTTGTACTTTTGTTCTATCGTTAGGCAGAATGTAATTTGTTAATGCACTTTTAAATTCATTTAATTTATTTTTCAATTCTCGTGAAGCACCTGCCGAACCATCTTCTGAATTTCCAATCATGATATTGGTAGGTGTATCGTAACTATCTTTGTTATCCACTCTTGCTAATTGAATGGTGTCAGCAACGCTTTGTTCAACACCTTCCGTTTTTGCGATCAACTCTTTTTGTAATTTGTTGATATAGCTCGTTAATTCTTCTGAACGTTTTTTTACATCTTGTGCTTGTTTCCAATTTGGTGTCACCCTCACTGGGTCTACACTTTTAGCGAGATCAAATAAGGAATACAATGCATCATTCCTGTCAGTGAAATTTACATTAGTATTTTCCAATCCTTTGTTTACAACTATAAATGCATCTAAAATGTCTTTTGAAACATTGAGTGCTAATAATGCGGTAAGTACTAAGTACATCATACCGATCATTTTTTGTCGTGGGGTGTCTTTTGCTGATGCCATGATTTCTGAGGTTTTTTAAGTTTATAAAAACTTGATTTTTGCCTCATAATGCAAGGGAAGAAAAAAAGATACAGATTGGCTAGGACTGTGCTTATATAGAATGTCATTGCGAGTCCCACCCTTTGTGGGATGTGGCAATCTCTCCCATGAGAAGAGGAGTCACCATTAGGCAAGATTGCCGCACTTCTTTCGCAATGATGCTTTGTGACAATGCATCGTTTTTAGTAATGACGCTTCGTAAATTTATTTGGAAGGATTTACATAATTAAGAATTCCTTTAAAATAAGCATCTGCAACTTGCTGTATACGTTTATTTTTTGTCTTGTCGGTTTCAGTCGACAGTAATTTGCACTCATTAAAATTGTCTTGATACAATGTTTCACCATACACAATAGGAGAGTGGATATATCTTGGTAATTGTAAATTTCTGCAATAAACGCCATTTGCTTCGGTGGGCAAGCATCCTTCCATGATGTATTTTGCATCTCTTACAGTTGCAGTTGGAACTTTTAATTCATTTTCAAAACTTTTAATAACCGAAGAACTTATTGCAATTGATTTTTCCAAATCATCCGTAATTAATAAACGTAAAAATTCAAAACGTTTCTCTTTGGTGGACAAATCATTTTTCATAAAAGCACCGCCAACAAAACACATGTTAAAATTTTTATTAGTCGTTTTATTCCAATCGAGATTTGTTTCATCTACATTGAAATGAATCACTACCGTATAATCAGGTTTAAAATTATTGATGAGCTCAACTCGTTTTGCTAATTCCAAGTCACGGAAAACAACACGAAAAATATCTCTGTCTTTTACTTTAGAGCTTAAAAAATGGTCTTTTTGCCAAGCTTTGAGCTCTCCAATTTTATATAAACTATCGACAGCTTTTTTAAAATCATCTTTTTTCCATTGCTCATAGGTTTTTCCAAAGGCACATTTGTCCGCTGTACGTGTTAAAAAAACAATTGCACCTTCTGCTTCTAGTT
>CAYWAV010000168.1:0-1285 GCA_964456225.1 uncultured Chitinophaga sp.
TTACTTTTGGGCGGTAGTTTACTGCTTTACATAGGAGGTGCTGTTATAGCCAGTGCTATCTTCTCGTTCAAGTCCAATTTTACATTTTAAGAACCTTAATAACTATTATTTTTTTAGTCCCTCTCCAAAGAAAAACCAATGCCCAATGTTAATGTCAAATTTTGAAAATTATTTATTTTAAAGCCAGTTCTGACGTTAAACCCACTCAAATCAATAATTAAGCCTGTTTCCATCGCAAAAGTGAATTTAGATTCATCCGAATTCTTAACCCAATCTGTGTCGTAATAATCACCTAAATTATCATATATATCCATTTTCCAAGCAACTTCGTTATAGGAAAATCCAATACCAGAATATATCCATAAAGGATAGGAAATTTTTTTCGTAATTCCGATTAATCCCTCTAAGGTTCCTGTAAGAATTTCATTTTTATATCTCCAGTCGTTACCCCAGTTTTCAAATTGTCCTCCGGTAACTACACCATTATTGTCGACCGTTCCATTTTGGCCTGAACTGGCGAAAAAATCAGAATTACTACGAACTGTTAAATAAGCCCCAATAGTTTGATTATTTACAGTTCCAACCGAAAGTCCAATTTTACAATTTGCATCATATGCGTAAGTATAAAAAAATCTGTCGGGTCTTCCGTAACGGATTGCTAAACGATTTGCATGTTTAATTTTATTATTTAAATCAGATTTGTCGCTACATATTTTACTTGCCTTTTCGAAATTCTTTAACGCTTCTGTTTGTGCATAATTCGTTTTCGTTAATGCGTCAGAATTTCCTTTACGGTAATAAGTGTCGCACATGATTTGCTTTACTTTGGCTACATCATCCCCATTGGGGTAACTGCTCAGATATTTATTGAAAAACTTTTCCATGTTCTCAATATCTAAGTTTCGGGCATATTGTTCACCAAAATTCACCAACTTCCTTTTAATATTATTATGTGCTTCCTTATAATGATTACGCAAAGTATTTCCGCCCAGATAAGTTTCAAAAGATTCGACCGTATAACCATCAAAAGCTTTATGCCAGGCAATTTCATCTAAAGCAATATTGCGTTGATCGGTAGCATCCTTATCTTTTGGTCTGAATGAAAGTGCATCGTCAAATTTTTGTATTGCAGCCTGATATTTTTCTTGCTTCATCATGGCAAGCCCACGGGTTATGGATTCGTTGTATCCATTGATGGATTTCATTTGCTTGGTATCATTCAGTCGTTTTATCAATTCACGCGCTGCCGGTTCGTTCGACACCTTTTCATCGTTGAATATAGCCA
>CAYWAV010000168.1:1295-3457 GCA_964456225.1 uncultured Chitinophaga sp.
CTTCGGGATAGAGCTTTAAACCGACATATAAGCCCACGGCATTTAAAGCGTAATCGAGATTTCCTTTGTTGGCAGACCAAATTTTGTCCCACGCAGTAGCGGCTTCCTTATGTTTGCCATCACTTTCAAGTTTTCGAGCTGTCACAATAGCTTCCAATTCGGAGTCTTTGCTTTTCATACTGACTTTCAGCTCATCAATCTTTACCTGAAGTTCGGGATGAGTTAAGCCCTCTGCCAGTTGCAGGTATTCGCCTGTCATTCCGGGCTGTCCCATCTTAAAAAAAGCGAGGGCAATGTAATAATATCCATCGCCTTTCTCCGGGGCTTCCAAAAGCAAATCGGGCGCAAGCAAAACAATTTCATCCCATTGATTCAATTTGATATTTTGCTCAATTTGGGTTACCGTTTCGTTAAAAATATCTGTTTGCGCCTGAACACAAAAACAACAAGCTGTGATAAGTACCGTAAAAATAAATTTCATATTTTCTTTTCTCATTTTAATCAATAACTTTTCTCAATATCATGTCGTACCTTGTTTTGGTAACTTTACGTTGTAAGGCTTCCGTATCACTATTCGTCAAACCTCCCAATTTTGTATTGTAATGACTTTTATACAACACCGCTTCTTCTTCGCAGCCAAAATAAACACCATTCATTGCGCGGCTGTTTTCCATTGCGGCAACACAACCTAAAGAATTGTTCCATTGCAAAACCACTTCACCGTGTGTATCTGTTCCAAAACAGGAAGCACCACTGTTCCGGCAGGCAATTACCAATCTGTCCTGCTCGGCTTTTACACGGTCGGCAAAGGCAATAAACTGTTGCTTATAGGCACTCTTTTTTTGCATTAAAAGATCGCCATGATTTTGCAATGAGGCTTTACGGGCCACTAAAGCATCCTGAATGAGTTTCATTTTTGCAGCAAACACCTTTTTAATTGTAACCAGTGCTGCTTCCTGTCTTTTCGATAAATTGACGGTAAGGTCCCAACTATTGTCTTGAAGCATCTTGATATTTTTTTTTACATCCGACTGATTAATATCAAAATTGCCTTCCAGCTTTTTCAGATCTTCTTTCGAAGTCATTATTTTTTGGTTTAAATCCGATTCTTCTGCCTTCAACGCCAACAAGTCCGGTTGCGAGAGTTTGTCGGGTTTCGATAGCAGCTCTTCTACTTTAACTAAGCGCGATTCATAGGCAACAGTTGTTCTTTTTATAGACGAGGCATTTACATTAAATTCTTGTGTAAGGGACACTATTTTGTTTTTCTCCAATAGAATTTGTTGATTTATATTTTGTATATCCAAATCGTTTTGTTTTCTTGTTTTTTCTTTCGAATCGGCAAGTGCCTTAGTTTCCTCATCCGCCAAATCCATCAGTTTCACTTCGTAGATTGCAATTTTATCCTCAATCACGTGTTTTTCGGCAACAAGCCGCATCAGGTCGTTAATCCATACTACCTGTATTGATTTGGCTTGTGCCATCACCTTTTCCTTGTAACTTTTACTCAATGCCACAATTTCTTCCCGCAATTTGTCCGAATTGTCTTTCAAATTATCCATTTGCTTGTCTATATCAGTTCTTTTGCGGGTAAACTCATTTTCACTAAATTCAAAATCCTTCGCTGCTGTTTCTTTTGCGGCAATTTTGTCATCGTAATATTTTTCTTTTGCTGCGAGTTCCTCCGGGGTAGCAGCCCTAACACTCTGACCGGAGTGAGGAAATGTTTCGCCAGCTTTGAACTGGGAACGTGGCACATTGCAACCGGTACAAAATTGCCCTCGTCGATACTCGTCCAATACCGCTATTTTTTCTGCAATCAAATCATTTAATTCTTTCTTTAGTTTTGTTAACTTTTGAGACTCTAAATCATACGTTTCAAGGTGTTGTCTATTCAATTCTCCAACCTTTTCATCGTTTTTCAAAATCATATTGGCTTTTGATTCGATGCTACTCAAATCACCGCTGCCGCCTGTTTGAGCAAAAAGCAAATTGGATATCAAGCTGCAAAACCCTATTACTATAATTGTTTTTTTTAAAATATTATGTATCATAAAACCATTTCTTTCCTTAATTTCTAATGTGCTTTTTTCTTGTAAGTATTTAAGCATTGGCTATAACGTCAGAGTGTGAAAAAACCAATTCCTTCAATACACTCTCCA
>CAYWAV010000168.1:3467-3847 GCA_964456225.1 uncultured Chitinophaga sp.
ATATTCGTTTTTAAATACTGATTTTTTATTGCTCGTAATTCCAAAAGGTCAATTTGTCTTTTGAGCAATTTTTCTAATTGAAATTTCAAACCGAAGTAATCGTCTGAGTATGATAGAGGATCACTGCTTTCGATGTCAACAATCAGGTCGATGTCGCTGGTCGATTTAAGTTCGTCCCTTGTCACTGAACCAAATGCAAATAAGGTCTTAACGTGATACTTTTCACAGAGAGCCTTAATTTTGTCGATATTTAGTGTAATAGGATTCATTAATACAAAGATAATGATTTATTAGGAATTTCGGCTTAACACAACGCACGCCATTACTGGTAACGTCAGAGTGTGAAAAAACCAATTCCTTCAAAACACTCTCCAATGTTA
>CAYWAV010000169.1:0-3808 GCA_964456225.1 uncultured Chitinophaga sp.
TAATTGTAAGTACAGAATCTGAACAACCGTTTCCTAAAGAATCTATTTTTGCGAGAAAACCATTATATGTATTATATGTAGGGTCCGTAGTTGAAGTAGTCGAAATCAAAAAACCATTGTCATTGGTTTGTAATGAACTAATTGAACTATATGCTCCAAATCCTAATTGATTAGTTACATATTTTTTTGCCCAAATCAAATTTCCTATTGAATCCGTTTTAAAGGAAACAAGGTCATTGTTGTTTTGACCTAGAATTACAGGGCCTCTTCGTTTTGCTCCTGAAAAGAAAATAGTTCCGTCACTTAATAATAATGCTGCGTTTTTTTGCCCAATAATAATATTTTCATACATTCTCCCCCATAAAGGGTTTCCATTAATATCTGTTTTTAGCAGCATTGTACCAGAACCCAATGCGCCTCCGAGATTACATCCACCAATAATTACATAGCCATTAGACGTAGGAATTATTTGATAGATTTGGTTGAAATAAGGAGCATTAATATACTTATCCCATTGTAAATTACCGCTTGAATCAATTTTAATCAAAAAGGATGAATAAGGTGCAGAAGATGCATCGAAAACACTACCTACAAGAATTAAACCGCCATCAGAAATAGAAGTACATGAGTAACTTAGATTTAAACCAACTCCTGAAATATCTATTAGCCTTGTCCAAACTGTATCACCTTGTGCATTTAATCTAAGCAGTATACTTCCAAGTGGATTAGAGCCATCATCTAATGTTCCCAAAAGATAATACCCATTATTAGGCGCTTTTACTAATTTTTTCGGATTGTCAGGATAGCAGGTTCCATAATGTTTTGTCCATAAAGTATCTCCATTGGCATTTAGTTTCATAAGAAACATATCTTCTTGGTCACAAGGATTGAAACTGTATAACTGACCATAAACTACATAACTACTATCATACAAATTTTTAATATAACCATATTCATATTCAGGGCCATCATATTGCCTTGTCCACACAGTATCACCCAATTCATTTATTTTTACAAGAAAAATAAAGCCAGCAAGATTTGTGGTTGTACTGCTGTAACCTGATACAATATATCCTGAATCCACAGCTTTTTCTATACTAAATAAATTTGAAAAGCGAGGTGCAGGAGTTTCGTATATTTTTTTTTGATATACCAATTGCGCTTTTATCCCTGAAGAAATAAAAAGCATAGTAATAATTACTACTATTGGTATATTCTTTTTCATTTAATTTAAAATGATTGAGCTATTTTATTATTGCCAGTTTAACTTGGTCAATAGCCTCGTTTTTAACATCGAAAGGAAGTTTTAAATCTTTGCTTATTTTCCATATAATTTATTGAATTGACAAATATTAATAATATATTTTGGGTAGTTTTTCACCCTTTCGGATGGGCTTGTTTGTGAACATTTTTTAATTTTTCTACTGTGTTATGCGTATATACTTGAGTTGCCGAAAGATTTGCGTGACCCAATAATTCTTTAATTGCATTTAAATCGGCACCGTTGTTTAGCATGTGTGTTGCAAATGTGTGACGTAAAACATGCGGACTCTTTTTGTCTACTGTTGTAACCATTGTAAGGTACTCATTCACGATTCGGTACACAAATTTCTCATACATTTTTTTTCCACTTTTTAGTTGAAAAAGGAATTTCCCAGGCAAACCGGGCTTTTTATCCATATAGGTTTGGATACTGTTTTTTACTTCGTTATTAAAAGGTACAATCCGTTCTTTATTTCGTTTACCAAGCACTTTAATCTGACAGGCGACTAAATCAACATTGGCTAATTCTAAATTAATAAGCTCTGAAAGACGAATTCCTGTAGCATAAAGGAGTTCTATGATTAGTTTGTTTCGAATACCCTCTAAGTCATCGCCAAAAGCTATGGTATCAAGTAAGGCATTCATATTGTCCTTTTCAACAAACACGGGTAATCGTTTAGATGTTTTGGGCGACATGATTTTTAGCATCGGGTTTTCTGTAACCGTGCCTTGTCGCAATAAATATTTGTAGAAGGTTTTAAGGGTAGTGATTTTGCGGTTTACAGAGCGGGGACTAATTTTCTGATCCATTAATTCAACTACCCAAGAACGAATAATGGTGTGATTAATATCAGAAAGATTTTTTATTTGATAAGTGCTCTCAAGAAAAGAATAAAATTGCTGTAAGTCGCCCGAATAAGCCAAAACAGTATGTTTTGACAAGCGTTTTTCGAATTGAAGGTATTGTAGGAAACTATCCCGGCTTGCGTCCATAAAAAATGAGAGAAAATATTCACTTCTTTTTACGTTACAACCTATGAAAAGTTATGGTAAAACAAGTAAATATTTCCTCTCAGGAAATATTTTTTGAACATTAGAAGACTATGCTTCTTCGTTGCGTTGTAATTTCTCTTTGTAGATTGCTTTGATTCTAGCTTCGCGGAATACAACAGAAGGTTTAGTGAATTTTGAACGTTCACGTAATTCTTTAACTACACCTGTTTTTTCAAATTTCTTTTTGAATTTTTTTAGTGCTTTTTCGATTGCTTCGCCTTCTTTAACTGGTACTATTAACATCTTTTATAATTTTTGATTTGTTGATTTGTTGATTTCCAGAATTTTAAATTCGGGATGCAAATATAACTAATTATTGCAAATTGGAAAATTAAATATTGAAAAATTGACCAAAATAACAGGAAAATACAATCGCTCATCGACTCCGCTCAGAGTGACGGGCTCAGTGTGACCATTCAGTGGTGCTATTTTACTTCATTATTTCTCTTGCAATTACCATTTTTTGGATTTCAGAAGTACCTTCTCCAATGGTACAAAGCTTACTATCTCGGTAATATTTTTCTGCAGGAAAGTCCTTTGTATAACCATATCCACCAAATATTTGAACAGCTTCCGTGCCTGCTCTTACACATACTTCTGAAGCATAATATTTAGCATAAGCGCCTTCTTTGGTCATTTTTTCACCTTTATTCTTCTTATCAGCCGCATAATACGTTAATAATTCGGCTGCTTCAATTTCGGTTGCCATATCTGCCAACTTGAAGGCAATGCCTTGAAAATGTGAAATAGGCTTACCAAATTGCTCCCGCTCTTTGGAGTATTTTAAAGAACACTCAAATGCACCTTTAGCAATCCCAACAGCCAAGGAAGCAATAGAAATACGACCGCCATCCAATACTTTCATTGCTTGCACAAATCCTTCTCCTTCTTTACCCATCATCTGATCTTTGTGAACTCGACAGTTATCAAAAATTAATTCAGCTGTCTCGGAAGCACGCATTCCCAATTTATTTTCTTTTTTACCAGATTTAAAACCTGGAGTTCCTTTTTCAATAATGAAAGCAGACATTCCTTTAGAATCCCCTTTTTCTCCGGTACGGACAATAACAACCGCTACATCACCACTTATTGCATGCGTAATAAAGTTTTTAGAGCCATTGATTACAAAATAATCTCCGTCCTTTTTTGCAGTTGTTGTCATTCCACCGGAATCAGAACCTGTTCCTGTTTCTGTTAATCCCCATGCGCCAATCCACTCAGCTGTTGCTAATTTCGGAAGATATTTTTTCTTTTGCGCTTCGTTTCCGAAAGCTAAGATATGACCAGTACACAAAGAATTGTGAGCCGCCATTGACAAGCCTATTGAACCACAAATTTTTGACAATTCTACAATTGCCGTTACGTATTCTGTATAAGAAAATCCTGAGCCACCATATTCTTCTGGCACCAAAACACCCATCAATCCTAGTTCTCCAAGTTTTTTAAAAACGGGAACAGGAAATTCTTGTGATTCATCCCACTCCATCATTTT
>CAYWAV010000170.1:0-3786 GCA_964456225.1 uncultured Chitinophaga sp.
ATTGTAAGTATACAAAGACAAGAAATCCCTGTCAAAATTCAATTCCGACAGGGATTTAGTGCTTTTTAGGGCCTTATTTTGTGAACAATAATTCACGATATTTTGGCAATGGCCAGCTTTCGTCATCTACCAATATTTCAAGCTTATCTACATGATAACGAATTACATCGAAATAAGATTTCACCTTATCACAATACTCAATTGCCTGCTTTTTAACATCCGAAACTGCGTTGGCTTTTTTACGTGCTGCAGTCATTTCATCTACCTTGGTTTTGATGGTATTGATATGCTCCGAAATCTCAATAATCATCTCCATTTGGATTTGAGCACTTTTTTTGAAATCAGCGGCAGGCATTATTTCTTTTAAACCTCGTACATTCTCAATTAAAACGCTTTGGTATTTAATTGCTGTGGGAATGATGTGATTTAAAGCCAAATCAGCCATTACACGTGATTCTATCTGGATTTTTTTGGTATATGTTTCCAAATAAATATCATAGCGAGCATGTTGTTCGCGCTCACTCATTACACCATTTCTTTCAAACAAATCCATTGTTTGTTTTGATACAAAAGCGCTTAAAGCCAATGGTGTTGTTTTGATGTTAGATAATCCGCGTTTTTCTGCTTCTTTCACCCATTCTTCTCCATATCCATTTCCTTCGAAACGTATTTTTTTAGAAGCGACAATACACTCTCGCAACACTTGGAATATTGCTTCATCTTTCTCCACTCCTTTCGCTATTAAAGCATCTACATCCTTTTTGAATTTAATCAATTGATCCGCCATAATTGCATTTAATACGGTCATTGGACCGGCACAATTTTGCGAAGAACCTACTGCACGGAATTCAAATTTATTTCCTGTAAAGGCAAAAGGTGATGTTCTGTTTCTATCGGTATTGTCCAATAAAATATCGGGGATTTTACCAATATTTAATTTAAGAGCCGTTTTTTCATCCGGACTCATTTTTCCTGATTTTACTTTACTTTCCAACTCATCCAATACATGCGAAAGCTGTGTCCCTAGGAATACAGACATGATTGCTGGAGGTGCTTCGTTAGCTCCCAAACGGTGATCATTGTTGGCTCCTGCAATTGAAGCACGCAACAAATCTGCATTGTCATGTACTGCTTTTACTGTATTGATAAAGAAGGTTAAGAATTGTAAATTGGTTTTTGGTGTTTTACCCGGACTCAATAAATTTTTTCCTGTATTGGTGCTCAAACTCCAATTGTTGTGCTTACCGCTTCCGTTAACACCTGCGTAAGGTTTTTCATGTAATAAAACACGGAAATTATGTCTGCGGGCAACTTTCTCCATCACATCCATCAACAATTGATTATGGTCAACTGCCAAGTTACACTCTTCAAAAACCGGTGCACACTCAAATTGATTGGGTGCTACCTCGTTGTGTCGTGTTTTAATAGGAATACCCAATTTCAAGGATTCGATTTCGAAATCACGCATGAAAGAAGTTGCTCTATCAGGAATAGAACCAAAATAATGATCGTCCAACTGTTGTCCTTTTGCAGGAATATGTCCGAACAATGCACGACCTGTCATTGCTAAATCGGGACGAGCATTAAACAATGCGTCATCCACCAAAAAATATTCTTGTTCCCAACCTAAGGTCGCATTCACTTTGGTAACGTTTTTATCAAAGTATTGGCAAACATCAACTGCTGCTTTATCAATTGCAGACAATGCTTTTAACAAAGGTGTTTTAAAATCCAAAGCCTCACCAGTGTAAGAAACAAAGATGGTAGGGATACATAATGTTTTACCCATTACAAAAGCAGGAGATGTTGGATCCCAAGCGGTATAACCACGTGCTTCAAATGTATTGCGAATTCCTCCATTAGGGAAAGACGATGCATCTGGTTCTTGTTGTACTAATTGTCCGCCTCCAAAACGCTCAATGGCTCTTCCACCTTCTGTAGGTTCAAAAAACGCATCGTGTTTTTCAGCTGTTGTTCCTGTTAAAGGTTGAAACCAATGTGTGTAATGAGTTGCTCCTTTTGAGTTTGCCCAAGCTTTCATAGAAGAGGCTACTTGATCAGCCATTTTACGTTCAATTTGAGTTCCTTGCTGCATTGCTGACATTACGCTTTCAAATGCTTCTTCTGAAAGGTATTCACGCATGGCATCAATGCCAAATACGTTTTCTCCAAAAAATTCAGATACCTTGTTATTAGGCATGTGAACATCAACTGGCACTCTTGTTAGTACCGTTTCTAATGCTTTAAATCTGTGAATGGCCATTTTTTAGTTGATTAAGTTAATTGGGTGAATTGGGTTAATTGGGTTAATTATGTGAAAAAACAGGAGCGTCCTCTGAAAAAAATCAAATTTTCGTGACAAAAGTATAAAAAAGAGGGGGTGCTTGTCAAAAAAAGTGATTAATTTTTATTAACACCCCCTAAAAAATTGTTAATTATGAATTATAAATGAGAAATTAAGAAAAAGATGGGCGTTTTAGAGAGGTAATGTTGTGAAAAGGGAAGTTTTGATTTGAAAACATATTTAATGGAAATAAATGTAGTCGAATTAAATACATTTTAAAAAATTGATTAAGTTTATCCGAACACTCGTATCGTAAATTATTTCGAATTATATGGCTTCTGGTTTTTTTGCATTATTAGATGATGTTTCTGCTTTAGTAAAAGCAAGTGCTGCCAGCTTGGATGATGTTCCTACTCAAGTAGTAAAAACAACAGGAAAAGTTTCAGGTATTGTTATTGACGATACAGCAGTTACTCCCAAGTATGTTGTAGGTCTTGATCCATCGCGTGAACTTACCATCATATTCAAAATTGCCAAAAAATCGCTTATCAATAAACTACTAATTTTAAGTCCGGCTGCCTTGCTACTCGGATACTTTGCTCCTTGGGCGATTACACCTGTTTTAATGTTAGGTGGAACTTATTTATGTTTCGAAGGTTATGAAAAAGTGCATTCTATGTTTAGTAAACACAAGCATGCACAAATTGAAGTGGAAAAGCTAAAAGTTATTACTCCCGAGGAACTGGAGAAAGAAAGAGTTGATGGTGCCGTTCGTACAGACATTATTTTGTCGGCTGAAATTATGGCAATTGCTTATAGCCAAGTAACAGGGACTCCTATATTAAATCAGGTTGCGGTGATGCTTGCTGTGGCAATTTTTATTACAATAGCAGTGTATGGCTTTGTTGGCCTAATTGTTAAAGTAGACGACATTGGAGTATATCTGGCTCAGGATAAATACCACTTTCTTACAAAAAAATTTGGTCGTGGGATCGTAAAATTTATGCCGCACTTCTTAGCAATCTTAAGTGTTGTTGGCACAGCAGCCATGCTTTGGGTAGGTGCAGAAATTATTGCGCATGGTATTCCGTTTACCAACCATTTACTGCACGACTTAGAACATGGCTTAGCAGAAATACCAGCAATTGCATGGCTTGTAAAAGCACTTGTTTGCGCTGTTGCCGGATTAATTTTGGGTTTTGTTGTGGAGAAAATTTTGATGTTGATGAAAAGTGTTTTTAAAAAAAAGAAAGGATGATGGGTGGAGGCATGCGAAGAAGCGGATTTAGAAGCATTAAACTGTCAAACTGCACTAAACTTGATACGATGCATTTGCAAAGAAAAATAGTTGTCTTTCCCGAAAGGACAGATTTTGCAAATGCTTTGATGTCTGCAAGGCTGGAGCAAAGAAAATATTTTGCGCCATCCAAAACAAGTCCATTAAACCGGGCAGGAAAAGGTGTCCTTAGCCCTTGGTTTAGAATTACCCAGCACTTTCAAAT
>CAYWAV010000171.1:0-3590 GCA_964456225.1 uncultured Chitinophaga sp.
CAGGGCTTCAGAAATTAGGATATGCAAACAAAAATATCATGCTTGTAGCCCACTCTCTTGGGGGAATGTATGCCTCTTATTATGCTTCCCGCCATGCTGAATATGTAAAAGCTGTTGTTTTAATTGATGATGCAAACATTTGCTCTCTAACATCTTACTTTAATATGCCAACGACAGATAAAAATGAAATCATAAATAAGTATATCAGTGAAATTTTGGCAACGGTTATTAAAAATCCAATGCCAAAAAACATTCCACTGACAGATATTCTTGCAGTAGATCATACAGACGAACAAGGTAATCTGGATAGCATATGGAGCGATTGTCACAAACGATTTGTTGCCGAATCTTCCACACGGAAACTAATTTCCGCTTATGGTGTAGGCCATGCTATTTTTGCTGACAATCCACCACTTGTGATTAATACAATTATAACACTATATGCCGAAGCTTTAGCGCCAAAACATAAAGCAATAATACTAGAAAAAGCATATAAACAAGCTTTGGAGATGGCCAACGAAAGTAAAAGAAATGAAGTAAAATGCGGCCATTCCGAAGATGATCTAACAACTTGGGGGTATTCTTTCCTAGAAAAAGGCAATACAGAAAAAGCAATAGAAGTTTTCAAACTCAATGTTCTCCTATACCCAGAAGGCTGGAATACATATGATTGTTTGGGTGAAGCTTATCTGAAAGCAGGGAACAAAGAACTAGCAATTAAAAATTATAAAAAATCATTAGATCTAAACCCAAAAAACGACAATGCGTCAAAGGTTTTAGGACAAATTCAAAAATAAAACATAGCAACTACTTAAACGCTACCTGTTTCGCATCTGCTTCTGAAATTTTAGTAAATGTTTCTTTGAAGCTTGCGTATTCTTCCGGACTAACAATTTCCTTATTGTATTTCATCACACGAGTCGCTAATAATTTTGTCCCTTTCATTTTAAATGTAAGGCTGTAGCTTATCAAAGCATTATTAATAACAACAGACTTTGGCATTTCCACCAATAATTTTCCTTTAGGCATTTCTATTGTCAATTGTTCGAAAGCATTTTCCAAAGCAGAAAAATCCCAAATATTAAATGGATAAGTTCTACTTTCTAAAGAAAGAAAATCTAAACTGGAATAGGATTCGGACCAAGGCAATTTTATAATTTTCATTCCTGCTACTTCCATCAAAGCATTGCTCACAGTAAATGCCAATTTATAATTTACGGTATCCGTTAAACCTGATAAACCTGTGAAATTTAATTCTGTTAATTTTACAGGGCTTGTAAAATCAGAGCTGATGGATTGGCTCATCGTTTTCATCTGTTCTTCTTTCCCAAGTTCAGCATAATCGTAGCGCGTACCATCTGCAAACACTCCCGTTCTATCAGTGTTTCTAGAAACAATTAAATCGTTGTTATTAAATGAAATATTTGTATTCCGCACAATGTGATTAACAACTCTGTTTTGAGTATTTAATTTTTGTAATTCACCTGAAACAGTTTTTGTCTCGGTAGGGATTTGCAAAATGGTTGTATTTAGTAACGAGTTTCCTAAAGAAGAAAAGGAAAGTTTATTATCGGTTAATTCAATATAATATTCTTTTCCATCAGCCATTAAATGTGCGATACAATGGTTGAATCCTACATTTGGCTGAACTAAATAATTATCACCATTATCACGTGTGCTTACTAAAACCAAATTGGCAGTAACTCCGACTTCACGGCACATTGCTACAAATAATGTAGAAACATCTTTGCAGTCGCCCAACTTTGTATTTAAAGTACGCGATGCTTTTTGAGGAATAAATGCACCTTGTAAAAAAGAGACACTACTATAACTTACATTCTTTTCGATATAGTTGTAAATCAATTTTGCTTTTTGCAATTCATTTAAATTTTTTGGTTGATCTTTAAATACATCCGCAACTGCTTCTATCAATTCATAATCTGATTTTGCTTTTGTGTTTGCCAAATCAGCATACCAGTTACTGATAAATTTCCAATCTGGTATAGATGAAATATCAATCACCATACCTACATCATCCAAAGGAGGCATATAGGGCTCACTTTTCAAACCTTTCAGATTTGTTTTTTCAAAAACATACATTTTATAACCTGCTTCAGGCGAAGTAACCGTTGGCTGCAAATCGCTATTGATGACTTTATAATTAAACTTTTTTGTTTCCGGAACAATCAACGAGTATTTACACAATCCAACAGGGAGACTGTAATTAAAATTAAGCCTATCCGTAAAATGAGACGCCATTTGCCCGAAAACATAATCTTCAACACGATAACTTACATGAATAGCGTCACCAATCTCTAAAGAGGTAAACACCATTTGATTTCCATTTGTTTCTGCTTTTACTTTATTTCCATCTACTTTAATCACTTCTGCTTTTTCGATGATCAATCGTTGTGTATATTCATTAAAAGTAACAGCATAATTTTTCCAAGTATCAATGCCGGCTTGGTTGAATATCTTAATCATGACATCTGTTTTTTGCTCCGATGCACCTTCAGGATAAACAATACGTTGCACTTCATTTAAAAGGATGATGCTGTTATCTTCGGGGAAATCTTTTGCCGAAGGAGCATTGGAATACAATTTATTAATGTCTGTTTCAGGAAAATAATTAAACAGGTCTTTTTTCTCTTGCATTTTTCTCAACAGACGATGTGCTTCGTATGTAGTAGGTGCAAAATAAATACATTTAGCAAAAGCCATTTTTGCATCTTCGGTTTTATTCATGGCTTCGTATACCTTACCCAATTGGTTCCAGAAATAACCATTGTACGGAGTCATTTCCAGAATCAATTTCAACCATTTTTCTGCGGATACGTAATCTTGTTTTGAGAAATATAAATCTGCCATGCTTTCATAATATCCTGTAGCGTATGGATAATCTTGAGTACGTTTCAGATGAATGTCCATCCCTTTTTGAACATTTCCCTTATTAAAATAATAATTAGCTAAAGCATTCGAAGCTGTTTCGTTGTTGTTCGTTTTTAAATATTTTACAAGAATATCATTTGCTTTTTCATTGTCTTTATTAACACTAATTTCAATCGTGTATTTTAAATTTACAATCTCCCAAGTGTCGGGATACTTGTCATACAATGATTTTCCAACAGACACAATGTTGTCGAATTTTTTACGCTTCACATAAATATCCAATTCTAAAACATCGGTTGTGAGTGAAGCACCAAAATGTTGTACCAGTTTTTCAACTATTTTTTCAGCTTCATCGTAATCTTCTTTTTCAACTGCATCAGAATATAATTCACGAAGCGCATAAAAACTTAGCGGGTCGTTTGTTTTAATACTTTCAACTGCTTTTGTAAGCATTGTAATATTTTCGTCACGCTCATAACATTCAATTAGGCGTTCTTTAACGTATGTAAATTGCGGAGCGATGGAAGCAACATGATTGAATGCTTTGCGCGCTTCGTATGCTTTGTCATTTCTCAAATGAGTTTCACCCAACATTAAAAGCGATAAAATATTGTTCGGATCTGATTTTAATTTTTCGGTAAAAAAAGCGTCTGCAAAAAACGGAACCATTTGCACACTATAAGGATTTGACTTTGTATACG
>CAYWAV010000172.1:0-3562 GCA_964456225.1 uncultured Chitinophaga sp.
TTACACCAATTGTTCCAGCTGAGCCTGTTAAACCAACTGCTCCTACAGAACCTGTGGCCCCTGTTGCACCAGCCATTCCATTAGCTCCTGTTGCACCTGTCGGCCCAGCTGTTCCTGTCAATCCGGTTCCACCTGTTGCGCCTGTCGCTCCAACACTTCCTGCTGTTCCTGTTGCACCTACAGTTCCTGTCAATCCTGTTGCACCTGTAGCACCTGTTGTTCCTACTCCCGTTGCGCCTGTTGCGCCAACACTTCCTGCTATTCCTGTTGGACCTGTTACTCCCATTGCTCCGGCACTTCCAGCAGATCCACCAGCTCCGGTTGCACCTACTATACCTGTTGCTCCAGTTGCACCTACTGGTCCTGCAACGCCTGTTGCACCTATCGAACCTATTGGTCCTGCTGGGCCAGGAGCTCCGTTTAAGTTTATAGACCAAGATATGAATGGGCCTACTGCACCTAAGATACTTGTTACGTTCACGGTCATTAGTCCTGTTCCAGGGTTGAAAGCGGTGATTGTTCCAATCATTTGGTTGGAGGCTGAATTTGCTATAATTACTGTTTGACCTATTGAATAAGCTAAACCTAAATCAACTACCGTAAATGTTTGAGAAGTCATCGTTATTGACATAGAGGTAACAGATGTTGTTGCATACTGATCCCCGATTGGTCCTGTTGAACCGATAGAACCTGTTGCTCCTGTCGCTCCTATTGTTCCGGTTGGTCCATTAGAACCTGTTGGTCCGATTGGACCTACGACTCCCGTTGCGCCTATGGCACCCGTTCCTGTTGCGCCTGTAGCACCCGCTGGACCTGCAACTGAGGATGTTGCTCCGGTGGCCCCGGTTGCACCTGTTATTCCTGCTCCGGTTGGACCAACTGCTCCGGTTGGACCAACTGCTGTAGATGCTGCTCCTGTTGGACCCACACCACCTGTTGCTCCTGTCGAACCTGCTGGACCTGCTACTGTTGAGGTTGGACCTGTTGCTCCTACTGGACCTCCACCTGATATCGCTGAATACAATGCATACGGAACACTCATCATCTGACTTGCTCCCATGGAAATTAAACCGCTTCCATCGTTCACTGCTACTTCTAAATATTTATCACCGCTTCCCCAATTTACAGTTGAAAATATTCCTATTGCAGGAGTTCCCATTCCTATTTTTGCTGTGAACAAACCATAAATATTGGTTGTTATGCTTGCATGACTCTCCTGATAAACAATCGTACCACTTGCTGTCAAATCATGGATGGTAAACTGAACCGTTAAAGGAGTACTTATTAATGCTGCACCCGAATTATCACGCGCTACTGCTTGATAATTTATGCCCTGTGGTGGCGCTTGTGCAAATGAATTTGCGGTTACTAATAATACCGCGAGTAGTAAAAGAATTTTTTTCATGGTGTTTTTTTTAATATTGTTATATCCACCGAAGTGCAGATATTATTTTTGTTCAATAACTTTTGATTTATCTAATAGTAATTGAATCTGTTTTTGTTGTGCTTCAATTTGTATTTTCAGCTCTTCTATTTCTGCTTGTTGTTTTTTATAACCATTGATTAATAGATATGTAAAATTAGATGGATCAACTTCTAGCACTTCTTGTGTCCCTATTGAATTTCCTTTACTATCTCTCTTTTCTACAGTTCTGGTTTTTACCATATTAGGTGCAATTTGCTGTAATTCTTGAGCTATAACACCCGTATAAACAGCTTGTTCCACTTCATCATTTTTACCAAATAGCTCAAAATAGTTTGAATTGTATTGATAATTAACTAAATGAATTTTATCTAGTATTTCAGAGCTCTCAGTAAAATCTGAAATATTCTCCTTTAATCTTCTATCACTAAAAACTGCCCAAGTACCACCACCAGGTTTATTTGCGGAACCGTTAACAGATAATAAAGCTGTAGGAACATTTGTGCCTATCCCTATATTTCCAGTAGGAGTTAAAACAAAACGATAAGCCCCTCCTGTATTGTCCCAAATTCCAAAATGATCTGATGGAAGTGTTCCTCCATTTGTAGCAATAATATCATAGGTACGAGTATTTGCAACAAAACGAAGAGATGGTCCGATTGCACCATTACTCTCTAATATTAATGGAGCGGCATCCCATTCAGCTCCTTTTAAATGTAATAAGCCTGCTGGAGCACTAAAATTTAATCCTATACCAACAAAACCATTATTAGAAATATAAACTTTTGTGTTTCCACCTGTATTTAATCGAATATTTCCAGAAGGACGATTATTAAAGATAGACATTGATCCAGGAGTAATAGATGCAATGTCGCTCATAGCTATTCCTGCCACACCACCGTCTTCATTATTAAAAGAAATACGTTCGCCTGAAGATGCGCCTGAATTCATATTCTGAATTGTTATTCCTACATTACTATTTACGTTGCCAAAAACATGCAAATTATCAGACGGTCCATTTGTTCCTATACCAACATTACCTTGAATGATTGCTCCATTTGATGGAGCTCCAATTGTTCCTGCATAACCTGCTCCAACAGATAACCCTCCTGAAACATCTAGCTTATTGACAGGGGTAGCTGTTCCAATACCTACATTTCCACCAATAAATTGAAAATTTCCTGCCCCTTCAAAATCTGTATAGAAATAATTGTTCATAGAACCCCCAATAACATCTCCGATTTTAACACCAAGATTGTCTACTCCTAAAGCAAGGTTTCCCCCCATATCACCTACAAGAAATGTGAATAATGGATCAGGTGGAGTAAAAACACCTGTGTGACCAACACTATTGATAGATATTCTTGGTGTTACAGTATTGTTGGTCAAGAAATCCATTGTATTTGTACTATTATTATATCTAATTACACCTCTATTAGGAACGGCTGTTGTACCAAACATTACTTGTGATGACAAAGCTGCTGATGTGGTTAATGCAAGGGCTGGAGGAACGGCTCCATTATTTATTTCTAGCATTTGAGTTGGTGAAGTTGTCCCAATCCCAACATTAGTTCCATTATTAAACAAATTGCTTGTTGCTGTCCATGTTCCTGCCGAATTATAAAGTGTTTGTCCACTTAACCCTACCGGTAGCAAGCCTGCAATTGCAGCTGTTCCAACTGTAGTTAATCTTCCATATATATCAACAGTAAATGTAGGAATAGTGGATGCTCCCCCGTACGAACCTGGTATTACTCCAGAATTTGCCAAAGAGATAATCGGTGTAGTTCCTCCTGAACTTGCTAATGGAACTGATGCTGTTACTGAAGTTACACCTGCACCTGTTGAAATTGCCACCCAAGCACTTCCGTTGTAATAATAAAATTGATTTAAAGAAGAATCATAAACTAATAAACCTGTTGCAGGAGTAACTATTGTCGTTCTTTGTGCAGTAGTCAAACGTGGAATTAAAATCCCCTTGCTAGTTGAAACCATTTCCAACAATGCGCTTCCTACCGGTGAGTTTGTTCCAATCCCTATTTTTCCAAAACCATCGATATTAAAATATTGATTCAGAGCTCCGGCTGTTCCATCCGCTCCACCATTCACATGAAATCCTAAGTTATCAGCGACTATTTC
>CAYWAV010000173.1:0-3521 GCA_964456225.1 uncultured Chitinophaga sp.
ACGTAGAAGAGTATAAGGTTACAAATAATTAATTAAAACGAATTTACGAATAATAGAGGTAAATTCTAAAATTCAACAAATCTAAAATTCAACAAATAGAACAATGGCAAGATACATCGGCCCCAAATCAAGAATAGCAAGAAAATTTAAAGAGCCAATTTTTGGACCTGATAAAGTTTTAGAAAAAAAGAACTACCCTCCGGGACAACATGGTTTGTCTAAGAAGCGTTCTAAACAATCAGAATACGCTGTTCAGTTACAAGAGAAACAAAAAGCAAAATATACTTACGGTATTCTAGAGCGTCAATTCTGGAAAATTTATACAATGGCACAACGTGCACATGGTGTAACTGGAGAGGTTTTGTTACAGTTAATTGAATCACGTATTGATAACGTAGTGTATCGTATGGGAATTGCTCCAACTCGTAGTGGTGCTCGCCAATTGGTTGGTCACCGTCACATTACTGTAAATGGAAATGTAATGAATATTCCTTCTTATATTTTAAAACCGGGTGATGTTGTGGGTGTTCGTGAACGTTCAAAAACATTAGAAGTAATTAATAATAGTGTTTCTTCTGCTACCAATGCTTATCCTTGGATGGATTTTGATAAAACTTCAATGACTGGAAAATTTATTTCTGTTCCTGAAAGAGTTCAAATTCCAGAAAATATCAAAGAACAACTGATTGTCGAGTTGTACTCTAAATAATAGAGAAATAAAAATGATGCTGGCATCATTGATTAGACAAATTAAATTAGTAATTAACTTAATAAAATATAACACATGGCAATTTTAGCTTTTCAAAAACCTGATAAGGTGATTATGATTAACTCCAGTGAAACGGAAGGACAATTTGAATTTCGTCCTCTAGAGCCTGGTTATGGTATTACTGTTGGTAATGCTTTAAGAAGAATTTTATTGTCATCCTTAGAAGGTCATGCTATCACTACTATCAAAATAGAAGGTGTTGATCACGAATTTTCTACACTTAAAGGTGTAGCTGAAGATATTACTGAAATTATTTTGAACTTAAAACAAGTTCGTTTCAAGAAACAAATTGAGACAACTGATTTCGAAAAAGTAACTGTAACCGTAACCGGTAAAACACAGTTGACAGCTGGAGATATCGGGAAATTTACTTCAGGATTCCAAGTTTTAAATTCAGATTTAGTTATCTGTAACATGGAATCAAATGTGAAATTGAAAATCGAATTAACAATTGATAAAGGTCGTGGTTATGTTCCTGCTGAAGAGAACAAACCAGTAAATGCTTCTGCTGGATTAATTCCAATCGATTCAATTTATACTCCAATCAAAAATGTTCAATACAGCATTGAAAATTTCCGTGTGGAGCAAAAAACAGATTATGAGAAGTTGATTATGAATATCACTACTGATGGATCTATTCACCCGAAAGAAGCTTTGAAAGAAGCTGCTAAAATTTTAATTCACCACTTCATGTTATTCTCCGATGAGCGTATCACTTTGGATACTGAAGAAAAAATGGCTACTGAAGAATTTGATGAAACATCATTACACATGCGTCAGTTGCTTAAAACTAAACTAGTTGATATGGATTTATCAGTTCGTGCTTTAAATTGCTTAAAAGCTGCTGATGTTGAAACCTTAGCTGATTTGGTATCATTCGCTAAACACGACCTTTTGAAATTCAGAAACTTCGGTAAAAAATCACTTACTGAATTGGAAGACTTAGTTGCAAACAAAGGTTTGACTTTTGGAATGAACTTAGCAAAATATAAATTAGATAAAGAATAAATCAATTTGAAAATGTGCTAATTTGAAAATGTTTCAATGTAATTTTCAAATTTTCAAATTTTTGAATTAATAAATTAATAAAATGAGACACGGAGATAAATTAAATAATTTAGGCAGAAAAACTGCTCATCGTAAGGCGATGTTAGCTAATATGGCTAGTTCATTGATTTTACACAAACGCATTAGTACAACACTTGCAAAAGCAAAAGCTTTAAGAATTTATGTTGAACCACTTTTGACTAGAGCAAAAGATGATTCAACACATTCAAGACGTACAGTTTTTGCTTATTTAGGCAACAAAGAAGCAGTAGATATGCTTTTTAAAGACATATCTACAAAAATTGCTGACCGTCCGGGTGGATACACTAGAATTCTTAAGACTGGTGGTCGTTTAGGAGATAATGCTGATATGTGCTTTATCGAATTAGTAGACTTTAACGAAAATATGTTGGCGGCTAAAGCTCCTGCTAAGGCTAAAACATCTAGACGTGGTGGTAAAAAGAAATCAACAGATACAACTGCTAAAACAGCTGATAATACTGAAGAATCAACAGATGACAACACAAAAAGTGAATAATTTGTTAACGGAATATTTTTAATCTTAAAAAGGATAAAGTAACTTTGCTTTATCCTTTTTTTATGACCTGACCTCATCCCAACCTTCTCCTAAAGAGTAGGAGAAGGAGTAAAAGATAAACTATGAAATACACAGCAAAAGCACCCGCAATTTTAGTACTGGAAGATGGAAAAGTATTTTACGGAAAAGCAGCCGGAAAAATAGGTATTGCAACAGGAGAAATTTGTTTTAATACAGGTATGACGGGTTATCAAGAAATTTTTACAGATCCTTCTTATTTCGGACAAATTATTGTTGCAACCAATGTACATATTGGAAATTATGGAGTAAATGATGATGAAGTTGAATCCGATTCCATTAAAATTGCAGGTTTAGTTTGTAAACAGTTTAATGAGTTTCATTCTCGTAAACGTTCAAATGGTTCGTTAAAAGATTATTTTGAGAACAGTGGCACTGTAGCCATCTCAGATGTAGATACACGTGCTATCGTTCGTTATATTCGCGACAAAGGTGCAATGAACTGTATCATCTCTTCCGAAACACAAGACATTGAAGTGTTAAAAGCAAAGCTTGCTAAGGTGCCTTCAATGGCAGGATTAGAACTTTCATCAAAAGTAAGTACTACAAAACCTTATTTTGTTGGCGACCCAAATTCAGATTATAAAGTAGCAGTAACTGATTTTGGTGTGAAGAAAAACATCCTTCGTTCATTAGTTGAACGTGGTTGTTATCTTCAAGTATTCCCCATGAAAACTTCTTTCGAGGAAATGAAAAAATGGAACCCAGATGGTTTTATGATTTCAAATGGCCCTGGCGATCCTTCTGTTATGAAAGAAGAAATGGAAACGGTGAAAACAATTATCAATTCAGGTGTTCCAACATTCGGAATTTGTTTAGGACATCAATTGATTGCTGAAGCATCCGGAATTTCAACATTCAAAATGCACAAAGGTCATCGCGGTATCAACCACCCTGTTAAAAATTTAATTACAGGTAAAAGTGAAATAACTTCTCAAAATCATGGATTTGGAGTAAAAGCAGAAGATGTGGCGAAAGTAAAAAATATGGAAGTAACCCACATCAATTTAAATGACAATACCATAGAAGGCTTACGTTATACCGATAGAAATGTATTCTCAGTACAATATCATCCAGAAGCTTGTCCAG
>CAYWAV010000174.1:0-3452 GCA_964456225.1 uncultured Chitinophaga sp.
GTAATACTGTTTTATGAAAAACTTTATAAATACATTAAAAAACATTTGGAAAATCGAAGAGCTACGAGGTCGTATTTTGATGACTCTTGGTCTTATTTTGGTTTACCGTTTGGGTTCATATGTTGTTCTTCCGGGAGTTAATGCGCAAGCACTTTCTGATGCAAGTCAAACTTCTAACGAAGGAATTATTGGATTGATTAATATTTTTGCAGGTGGTGCCTTCTCACGTGCATCTATTTTCGGATTAGGCATTATGCCTTACATCTCTGCATCTATTGTTGTACAGTTGTTAGGAATGGCATTGCCTTATTTCAGAAAATTGCAAATGTCAGGTGAAAGCGGACGTAAAAAAATAAATCAAATTACGCGTTTTTTAACGGTTGCGATTACTATGATGCAAGCACCAGGATATATTGCAACTCAAATTACAAATAAAGCAGGTGTTGTTGCTGATCCAGGTTTTGGATTTATGGCACAATCAATACTAATCTTAATCACTGGAACAATGTTCGTAATGTGGTTAGGTGAAAAAATAACAGATAAAGGAATTGGAAATGGTATTTCATTAATCATTATGATTGGTATCATTGCTCGTTTGCCTGAATCATTTTTACAAGAATTTGCTAATCGCTTAGGCGGTGAAGGTGGAGGCGGAGGATTGATTATGTTATTAATCGAAATCGTTCTTTTATTATTAATCATTGTTGGAACAATCATGTTGGTTCAAGGTACTCGAAAAATTCCTGTACAATACGCCAAAAAAATTGTTGGTAGCAAACAGTACGGTGGTACTCGCCAATACATTCCTTTAAAAGTGAATGCAGCTGGTGTAATGCCAATCATCTTTGCTCAGGCAATTATGTTTATTCCAATTACTGTGATTTCATATACTCAATCAGAATCGTTAACAGGTGTTTTGGGTGCCTTGTCAAATCACAATGGTTTTTGGTACAACTTAGTGTTTGCATTGTTAATTATTGTGTTTACATACTTCTATACTGCGATAACAGTAAATCCAAATCAAATGGCAGAAGACATGAAACGCAACGGAGGATTTGTTCCAGGAGTTGTTCCCGGTAAAAAAACGGCTGAGTTTATTGATGCTGTGATGTCACGCATCACATTGCCGGGTTCAATTTTATTAGCATTTGTGGCTATTTTGCCTGCCTTTGCTTATATACTTAATGTTGATGCAGGATTTGCACAATTTTTTGGTGGAACTTCATTATTGATTTTGGTTGGTGTTGTATTGGATACATTACAACAAATTGAAAGTCATTTATTAATGCGTCATTATGATGGATTGATGAAAAATGGAAGAATAAAAGGTCGCTCTTCAATGAGTATGACCACAGCTTAATATAAGTAGAAGGGAAGGATTACGTGAAAGGCTTGTATTATAAAACGAAAGAAGAGATTGAATTAATAAGAGAAAGTTCTTTACTTGTTGGAAAAACTTTAGCCGAAGTTGCAAAAGTTATTAAACCCGGAGTCACTACATTATCATTGGATAAAGTAGCATTCGAGTTTATTAATGATAACAAAGCAATTCCCGCTTTTTTGAATTACAGCGGTTTCCCGAACTCATTATGCATTTCTGTAAATGCACAAGTGGTTCACGGAATACCAGGAAAGTATGAATTAAAAGAGGGTGATATTGTTTCTGTTGATTGTGGAGTGATAAAAAATAAATTTTTTGGCGACTCTGCATATACCTTTGCAATTGGTGAAGTAAAACCCGAAATTGTGAATCTGTTAAAGGTTACAAAAGAAAGTCTTTACAAAGCCATTGAAGTATCTGTAGTTGGAAAAAGGTTAGGTGATATTGGTGATGCAGTTCAAATGCATGCTGAACAAAATGGATTCTCTGTTGTAAGAGAATTAGTTGGACACGGTATTGGTCAAAACCTGCACGAAGCTCCTGAAGTGCCAAATTATGGCAAAAGAGGTACTGGACTGAAGTTACAAGAAGGGTTGGTAATTGCGATTGAGCCAATGATTAATTTTGGTAAAAAGTCAATTAAAACAGATAATGATGGTTGGACAATTGCAACAGTTGATAATTTACCTTCAGCACATTTTGAGCATACCATTGCAATAGGAAAAAACAAAGCAGATATTTTATCAAGCTTTGAATATATAGAGGAAGTATTAAAGAATAAAAAATAAAGATTAGGATTTAAAAAGAATATGGCGAAACAAGCATCAATTGAGCAAGATGGAACAATTTTAGAAGCATTGTCAAATGCAATGTTTCGTGTTGAGCTCGAAAATGGACATGTGATTACAGCTCACATTTCAGGGAAAATGCGAATGCACTATATTAAAATTTTAACAGGAGATAAAGTAAAAATTGAAATGTCGCCTTACGATTTAACAAAAGGTAGAATATCTTATAGATATAAATAGTTAGAGTTGAGAATTTATAATTAAGATTAGAATAAATAGAAAACATAGAATAAACACAGATTAGTAATTCGTTAAAATTCGTAGTAAAATGAAAGTTAGAACATCAATTAAGAAAAGAAGTGTTGACTGCAAAATTGTTCGTAGAAAGGGCGTTTTGTATGTAATCAACAAAAAAAATCCTAAGTTCAAACAAAGACAAGGATAATCTATAATTTATAATAAGATAAAACAATGGCTAGAATTGCAGGTATTGACTTACCAAACAACAAAAGAGGAGAAATCGGTTTAACATACATTTATGGTATTGGCCGTAGCACTGCTCAAAAAGTATTAACAGAAGCTGGTATCGATTGGAACACAAAAGTTCAAGATTGGAATGATGATCAGTTAACTGCTATTCGTACTATCCTTACTGATAAATATAAATTAGAAGGTTCTTTGCGTTCTGAAGTTCAATTGAATATCAAGCGTTTGATGGACATTGGAGCTTACAGAGGAATCCGCCACCGTGTTGGTTTACCTGTTCGTGGACAAACAACTAAAAATAACGCACGTACTAGAAAAGGTAAGCGTAAAACAGTTGCTAACAAGAAAAAAGTAACTAAATAGTAATTAAACGGTCAGCGTTACAGCTGATGATCATATAAATAAAAAAAAATGGCTAAAACAAACCAAACAACAACTACTACAAAAGCTGCGGCTAAGAAAAGAGTTGTAAAAGTAGATGCAATTGGCGAAGCGCATATCAATGCTACCTTCAATAATATCATCATTTCATTAACGAACTTAAGCGGACAAGTTATTTCTTGGTCAAGTGCTGGTAAAATGGGTTTCCGTGGTTCTAAGAAAAACACTCCTTATGCTGCTCAGTTAGCTGCACAAGATTGTGCTAAAGTTGCTCACGACAATGGCTTGAGAAAAGTTAAAGTTTTTGTAAAAGGTCCGGGTGCAGGTCGCGAATCAGCTATTCGTACTTTAGCTGGTGCTGGAATCGAAGTAACGGAAATTATGGACATCACTCCAATTCCTCATAACGGTTGCCG
>CAYWAV010000175.1:0-3317 GCA_964456225.1 uncultured Chitinophaga sp.
AACCACAAATGTGTCTGCGGAGCACTGAACCGCCACTTTTGCCAAACGCTTGTTACCTGCTGGGCATTTCATTTGTAAGGATTCAAATTTGGTTTGTTAGTAAAAATTATTAATCTTTTAGATGCTCGAGTCATGGCAACATATAGATGTTTAGGGCAATCAAATTTATGTGCATTTAATATCACTACTGTATCAAATTCCAAACCCTTAGTTAATAAAGTTGTTCCTATGCATCTTCCATTTATTTTTCTACCAATTCTACGAGTCATGTTTCGCTTATTATTCATAGACTCCAAGACTGAAATATTTTGTATTTCAGCATCTTCTAATGCTTTGCAAAAGGTATAAAACAGTTCTTTTCTATAACATTTGACACCCGTTAGCTTCTTAATACTCTTTAATAATGTCGCGAAATTCAGAAAAGAAAATTTAGTTTCTAAAGAGTTAATTTGAATTTCTATAGGTTTTAATTTTGCTTTATCTTCTGCTTTAGTTTTATTTATTAATCCCTTATCATTAAACCAATTTTTAACACCTGTTTTATTAAATAATTTATGGCATAGTACAATTAGCATTAGACGAATGTTCTCTTTTGTCAACAAATCTGCTTCCTTAGATAATTCATAGAACTCTTTAGCATCAATAGATTCTACCATTGTAATTCTATTATTGAATGTCTGAATTATCTTGAGTCGTGTGTTAATATTAGTTGAGTTAGGATGTATTATTAAAATATTCTCTTCATCCAACAATTTACTTATTTGTTTGTAATAGTCTTTCGATGCGTTATACAAATCCAACTCAGAAATTAATTTTAATTCTATGGAAGTGTACTTCTTCAAATCAACTTCTTTCTTGCTGATCAGGTCTTCTCTAATACTTTTCAAGTCAGCACCTAACAAAGCATTATTCCCGTTTAGCCAACGTTGTGGTTTATCCAACTCATATTTTGAGTCAATAAAACCTTTCATTACTAATTCATCATTTAAATCAACAAGTTGCTCTCCATTAAAACCAAATATTCCTTGAAGAAAGTCACCTAGGATGTGTGTTGGAAATAATTCAGAAAGCGATAGCACTAAATTATGTTGGCTGACCGTACAATCTTGGTATTCATCAACAAATAGTCCTTTGTAGGTGTTGGATATAATTTGCCGAATTGGTTTAATTTTAAAGAGGACATTCGCCTTTTCTATAATAAATGGGTAATAGAATTTACTTTCTTCTTGATTTGGCAAATCAGTTCCAGTATAAAATGCTAATACATACTTTTGAGCAAAACTTGTAATTGTTTCTACTTCAAAATTAGAATTGGGTATTCCTTCCTTTTTTATTTTTTCTTTAATTGAGGCAACCCCTGCATGTGTATGAGTTAATATAAGTTGCTTTCCATTAATCTTTATTGTCTTTATACATTCAGCAATTGTATGTGTCTTGCCGAAACCAGCCGGGGCAATCAGCATACTTTTTTCCTTTGAGGCAAATTCAAGATGGTTAAGCATTATCTATCCATTTAGATAGTTCTTCAAATTGTTTTTCAGTTTTTTTGCCTTTGAAATCTTCAAGATATTCACAACAAATTTTACCAAGGAATTCGCCATGGTCAGTCCTTTTAAACCAGCCTTTATTCTTTGCTGTAGTGCCTAAAACTTGTCTTATTTGTAGTGAGTCAGTCTCAATCCAATTGATTTCTAACTCTCCATATTTTTTGAACTCAGCTTTAATGCTATCCTCTACTGATTCATGTAATTGTTCAATCTGGTACTGAATAAGTTTTTTAATTCCTTTCCAGGGTAAGTCTAAAAAAATTTGATTTTCTGTAGCATTTTTATCATCACAGTCAATCACAATAATCTTCATAGTCCCTAGTGCCTCTTTTTGTTCATTTATACTATCAACATCAGAATCACAATAAAGACAAACATCATAACCTGCTCTTAAAAAACTTTTTGCATAATCAATTTGAGTTGTACCATTGCCATTTGCAAAACGAACTCCTAAAAAGGCTGTGTTATCTTTCCCTTTAGATATTCTATGCTCATTCAAACTTCTACATATTCCAATTTCAGTTGGTCCTTCACAAACCAAAACACGGTTAGAAAAAAAAGCTTCAGGATTACTTCTAATGCACGCTTGCAAGTGTGAATCAAAAGAATAAAGGGCCTGATCCCCTTTCTTAATTCTAAATATATTTTCTGCGTTTAATTCTACTAATACATCTCTTGAATGTGTTGTTATGAATACTTGACCTTTCTTTTGACTTTTCAAAGTTTTCGCCAAGTGTTGTGCTCTATCTGGTTCTAGTCCTTGTTCAATTTCATCAATTAGTAATATTCCTCCTTCTTCTGCTAGTTCTGTTTGTATTGCAATTGATATTAATCTCTTAGAACCCTTACCTTTTTGTCTAAATGGAACTGCATTTTCATGCAAACAAATTCTTCCGTCTTTAATTGAAATATCTTTAAAATCAATGGTAGTATTGGTATTATTGATATCAACGCCTAAAGTTTTTGCTGAATTTTTAATTTTATCTACTACACTATCAAGATGACTGAACGATGTTGCGTCTATTTTTTCTTTAGCTTTTCGCAATGCATCAATGATAATATTAGTTTTTTCATTAGATGTATCTTCATCTTTTAGTAATGAGTACAAGGGATTTCCTTTGCTCCAAGAAAAATGACGGTCAATATAATCAGAAACTAAAAAAACATTAAAAACAGCTCTGTCGCTTGCTCTTATTTCTATTGATTGTTGGCTTGCTCTGTCATTTATTACAAACCATTTAGGTTCTAGGTTTTTTTCGACTATAAGTTTAATAGTCAAAATAGTCACATGACTATCTTCAATGTCATCATGAATTAAATTTGTGGATATATCTAGTCCACGAATGAAAAGTCCATATTTGGATTCTTGAATGAGTGTGGCAGGTAAATCGTATAATGAAACTTCTATTTCTATTGGATTGATTATATCTCCATTGAAAAAATCTGTGTCATAGAATGTTAAATTCCAGTTAGGAGATAGGACAGCTGAAATTGCTTCTAGAATTGTGGTTTTACCAGAATCACCACGACCAATAAGACAAACGAAATCGGTCATGCCGAAAACATGTTCAAATTTTTCGAGTCCCTTAAAGTTAGATATTTTTAGTGTATGTATTTTTGCCATGTTGTCAATTCTTGTCGGTGTCTTTGTATTTTGCTTAACTTTCCGCAGCTATCAGAAGTTGGCTATTGCTAAGCACAAAACTGTCTGCCACCACAAAACTTGATACGAAGCACAAAGCTTACCGTTAACTCATTTATTTACGTACT
>CAYWAV010000176.1:0-3194 GCA_964456225.1 uncultured Chitinophaga sp.
AAAGAGGCATCGTTCCGAATTTAATTGGAATGACTGCAAAAGATGTTTTGTATTTGTTAGAAAACAATGGGATGAGAGTGAAACTAATTGGTAGTGGATCGGTTTCGACACAATCAATAACAGCAGGAACACCATTTATCAAAGGGTCACAAATAATATTACAGCTGATTTAAAAGAATGAAATTATTAAAAGACATATTATATAAAGCAGGAATCATTGAGGTGGTTGGCTCCACCAATGTGGCGATTACTGCTTTGACTTTTGATTCAAGAAAAATTGAAAAGGATAGCTTGTTTATTGCAATAAAAGGAACTCAAAACGATGGACATGTTTATATAAACGATGTGATTTTAAAAGGTGCGATTGCAATTTTATGTGAAGAGTTTCCTGCTGAAATAAACGATAAAGTAACTTATGTAAAAGTAAAAGATACTTCTGCTGCATTGGGGATCATCGCTTCTAACTTTTATGATAATCCTTCGGAGAAATTAAAATTGGTTGGTGTTACGGGTACAAATGGGAAAACAACAACTGTAACCTTGCTGTTTAATTTATTTAAAAAATTAGGTTATAAAGCGGGTTTGCTTTCTACCGTTAAAAATCAAATCAACAACGATGTTCTTGTAGCAACACATACAACACCAGATGCAATTCAATTGAATGCACTGTTGAAACAGATGGTAGATAAAGGTTGTACGCATTGCTTTATGGAAGTGAGTTCTCATGCAGTGGTGCAAAATCGTATTGCAGGATTGGTTTTTACAGGTGGCGTTTTTACAAACATTACACACGATCATCTGGATTATCATAAAACATTTGATGAGTACATCAAAGCAAAAAAACGCTTTTTCGATTTGTTGGGAAACAATGCTTTTGCACTTACAAATAAAGATGATGCAAATGGAGATGTGATGTTGCAAAATACCAAAGCAACTAAAAAAACATATTCACTACGTGCGATGGCGGATTACAAATGTAAAGTGGTGGAAAATCAATTCAGTGGCTTGCTTTTGAATATCGATAATCAGGAAGTGTGGAGCAAATTAATTGGAAGCTTTAATGCATACAACTTATTAGCAGTGTATGCTACAGCGCTCTTGTTGAAAGAAGATAAAACGAATGTGTTGACCACTTTGAGCTCCTTGACATCCGTTGAAGGTCGATTTCAATACATCCGCACAGATGAAGGTGTAATTGGAATTGTAGATTATGCGCACACTCCGGATGCTTTGATAAATGTTTTGAAAACAATAATGGATATCCGTACAGGAAACGAACAAGTGATTACTGTAGTTGGATGTGGTGGTGATAGAGATGCAGCTAAGCGTCCGATGATGGCAAAAATTGCTTGCGATTTAAGTAACAAAGTGATTCTTACTTCCGATAATCCTAGAAGCGAAAATCCGGAAGAGATTATTAAACAAATGCAAAAAGGTGTTGATGCTGTAAATAATAAAAAAACAATTTCTATTACTGATAGACACGAAGCAATAAAAACAGCATGCTCTTATGCAAAACCTGGGGATATTATTCTGGTTGCAGGGAAAGGACATGAGAAATACCAGGAAATAAAAGGAGTAAAGCATGATTTTGACGACATGCAAGTGTTACAGGAAAACTTAAAATTATTTGAAAAATAGGCATGCGCCATTCAATAAAAATTAAAACTAATGCAGGCCTATTCAATACGACAAATTATAAAACAATTTAAACGTGTTAAGTAAAATCTGATTTTTTTTGAAAGCAATCAGTTCAAATAAAAAAATATATTAAAAGAATGTTCTACTACTTATTCGATTTTTTAGACAAACAATTTGATGTTCCAGGAGCAGGAGTGTTTCAATATATTTCATTCCGTGCAGCTATGGCATTAATTGTTTCACTTTTGATTTCATTAGTGTTCGGAAAACGCATTATCAATTTATTGCACAAAAAACAAGTCGGTGAAACCGTACGTGATTTAGGTTTAACCGGACAATTAGAGAAAAAAGGAACACCAACAATGGGTGGACTTATTATTCTTTCTGCAATTGTTATCCCAACATTATTGTTTGCAAAACTTCACAATGTATATATCATTCTAATGTTGTTGTCAACCGTTTGGTTGGGAGCAATCGGATTTTTGGATGACTATATCAAAGTATTCAAAAAAAATAAAGCAGGATTAGCAGGTAAGTTTAAAGTGCTTGGACAAATTGGAATCGGACTTATTGTTGGAATCACACTTTACTGTAATGATCAGGTTGTTGTAAAAGAAAAAGTACGAGCAAGTACAACGGTAGAAGTAGTGAATGGTACCGAGCAAATCTCGCAGTTAGCAAAGTACTCTCCCGATGAAACAAAATCAATGAAAACCACTATTCCATTTGTAAAAAATAATGAGTTTGATTATTCATTGGTGCTTTCATTTTTAGGAGACAACTATAAGGATTGGGCCTGGCTTATTTTTATTCCGTTCGTAATTCTTATTGTCACAGCTGTTTCAAACGGAGCAAACATCACAGACGGAATAGATGGACTCGCAACAGGAACATCTGCAATCATCGGAGTGGTATTAGGGATTCTTGCATACGTCTCCGGTAACATGGTTTTTGCAGATTATCTGAACATCATGTACATACCGAATTCGGGTGAGCTGGTAATTTTTATTGCAGCATTTGTTGGAGCATGTGTTGGTTTCTTATGGTACAACTCATTTCCTGCTCAAGTATTCATGGGTGATACAGGAAGTTTGGCATTGGGAGGAATCATCGCTGTGTTTGCAATCGCCATTCGTAAAGAACTTCTTATTCCAATTTTATGCGGTGTGTTTTTAGTAGAAAATCTTTCTGTAATGATGCAAGTTGCTTACTTCAAAAGAATGAAGAAAAAGTTTGGAATAGAGTACGCTCGAGAAAATCGACTTTTTAAAATGGCACCATTGCATCACCATTATCAAAAATTAGGAATGCATGAATCAAAAATTGTTTCACGCTTTTGGATTATTGGAATTATGCTGGCAGTATTGACCATTGTAACATTGAAGCTAAGATAGTCTGTTAAAAGACGATTGGATAATATAGAATGACAGAAGAAAAAAATAAGCAATCGCATGCTCCCTCTCCTTCGGTGAGGGTTGGGGGGAGGTCTCGCTTAGTCATACTTGGCGGTGGAGAGAGTGGTGTGGGTGCTGCGGTACTTGCACAAAAAAAAG
>CAYWAV010000177.1:0-3182 GCA_964456225.1 uncultured Chitinophaga sp.
CCCGAAATTAGACTTGAAGGTAAGTGGCTCGACACTTTGGGTTTTAAGCAAGGACAGAAGGTTAAAATTCAACAAGAAAAATGCAGACTGGTCATCACCATTGATAATTCGAATGATACTTAACAACAATAATTTGAATATCTCGTTGCCGCATAAAAATTTATGCAACAAATTTTTTAATTTCATCAATAATTAAATAGGTAGCAGGAGGAGATCCTCTTTCAACATGACAATCTACCCATTCAAAGAAGCTTGGGTTATTTAACAAAATTTGAAATTCGGAACGCAAATAATTTTTAAGAACTTCTCCTGAATTAGTCATTTCTTCCCAAATCGATTCTCTATTTTCTAAGACATAAATTATATCTTCAAAATCTTGACTAGTTCTACCATCATTCTCTCCACGATCTTTATGCGCTTCCAGTTTTGTTGCTATAAAATATGGTGCGCTTAGTATTTTCACTGTACTTCTTTCATCAATCACATAATTAATGGCCTGACTAAAACCTTCTGGATACCATATGTTCGTAAAACCAATTGATGGATCATTTGTTGGCATTATATCTACAACAATTCCTTGAATTTTATATCTGCATATTACACCTGACTCAACGTCATGAGCAAATCCCATTAACCTAAGTTTCTCTTCCAACTCCGCTCTATCCACATAGTTCAATATTTCAATTATCACATCTACGTCATCTGTTGGTCGCACTTCAAATACAGCCCTGTCCGGATAGAGAGATATTGTCGCACCTCCCACAAAAACTACTTTTTCTCTTAGATCGCCCAATGCATTGGCAACAGCTTTAATTCTTACAGTATTAGTATGATGATTCATGAAGAATATTTTTTTTTAATTCATTAATAGCATGCTTTACTTCTCTAACTTTTCCTACACGAATAACGTCAACTAAAGCTAGCAACTTATAATATTGCTGATCTTCTTTAACTCCTTCCACTTGCTTTGGATAAAAAGGTTCAATCATTAATCCCATTGACTCACCTTTATTGTCTGGCCAAACATAATTTATCTCGCTCATAAAAGTGTTTTTCATAAATGGATGAGAATGAGCAGTCGGAATACCTCTTACCATTGATCCTGGTTGTTGAGGAAAAACATAACGAACACCATGCTCCAAAAATTCCAATAAATTTTGTCGATTAATCTGCTTCTTATGATAATCAATAAGTCCAGCGAACTGACTTCTATTTAACGACTCAGAAATTTCAGAAATACTTATCCGTAATGAATTTGAGAGCCCTACCAATTGCCAGTGTTGCCCATTCATTGAAATAATTTTCAATAAAATAGCTACATCCTGGGGGCGCATACCATTGTGCTTTCTCATGAGACAAAGATAGTATTTATTTCTCATTTCGCGAAACGCGAAATGAGAAATGGTTAAAAATATTACTACATTTGTGTTATGTCACTCAATATTATACATTTAAAGGACAGAAAAGACAGGTTGAAACTGCTTGATATTCAGATTGTTGAGCAAAATATAGTAAATTATACTGTCTGGGAAGGTGTTTTGGACAAAGAAAACCCGAAAAGGGGAATCGCAAAAGCACACAAACAGATCATTGAATGGGCGCGCAATCAAAATTTGCCCTCAATATTAATTGCTGAAGACGATGTGAAATTTACAGCACGAGGAGCTTTTGAGTATTTCCTCCAAAACGAACCTAAAGAATATGATCTATATCTTGGTGGAATAACGTAAGGAAATATAAAATCAGACAATTCAACAACCGATTTTGCGGGAACTCACTTTTATAAAATCAATCAAAAATTTTACGACACATTTCTATCATTACCAGAAGAAAAAGATATAGATAGATCTTTGGCAAACAAAGGAAAATTTATTGTTTGCGATCCATTTATTGCCATTCAGCAAAACGGCTTCAGCGACAATCAAAAGAGAGAACAAAATTACGATCTATATTTGCAAAATAGACGGCTATTTGGATGAATCAAAACTAATAAAAGATGGAAGAAACATTAAAAGACCTATCGACACTTTTTGACGAAGCAAAACAAAAGAGCGAATTTGATTTCGTTTTGACCTTAATCAATTACAGAGGGATGGGAACGCATAAGTTAACAAGTAACTTATATGAATGGTTTGATGCCATTGAGTTTTACAAAAAGCTCTATAACTCTCATGAAGGAAAAGAAAAGACAAGAATTGCAGCCTTACTTTATTCTACATTTTTTGAAAACAGCGATTTTTACAATATCATTGGTAGTCTTTGCAGAGTAAAAACAGGTTATAAAGGCTCTTCTTATCTTTTTTGGAAAACAAAAAAGTACGAACGACTTTTAGGAATTGGCGTGAAGCAAGAGTATTTGTTAGAACTTCTTCATGATGCCGACAAGCAAAGTATTATTAAGTTTTTTGAGGACAATCATTTTAAAGAAGTTCGTAACACATTTTTTCACTCTGCTTATTCCTTGAGTGATGAAGAATATATCCTGCACGATACGGATAGCGGTGGGTCTTTTAATGTTAAAAAACTCTTTTACCCAAAAGTCGAAAATGTAATCGCATTCTTCGACACATTTAAAAAATTATATTTAAGCTCTTTTGTAAATTATAAACAAGACAAAGTAGTTAACGGTTATTTTCCAAATCCATGCGAGATTATAATTTTGGGTTCCGAGGACGGCTTGAAAGGCTTTAAAATAAAAAATGCAGTGGAATTTTATGGTGTGAAGCATGATTCTGGAATTTGGTATGATGAAAAGTACGATATGTATGCCGGGCATAACATTCGGATTAATTCAGCAAATATTGAAGACATAGAGATGAATGACCAAATTAAAAGATATGAGGAAAAACCTGACATCCACCAAAGTGATATGGAATTTCACAACTTAGTTGATAAAATAGTAGATAGAAATAGAGCTGATGAAATTGCAAGAGCGACAATGTTATTATTGAAATTTGGAAAACTGAAGTACGATAAAATGCTTAAGGAAGAAAATCAATTTAAAAGAAAAAGTTACCCGAATCATATCCTACGTTTTTATAGACGTGCTTTAGAAATTGGAACCCCTCTTTTTGACACGTCAGAAATAAAAAAGACAATTGCCCAGCTTGAAAGAGAATAACTACGCCTAATCGAGTAGACGGCTCCGCCAGAATTAACTGACGGTTGCGCCTCTCACACCA
>CAYWAV010000178.1:0-3096 GCA_964456225.1 uncultured Chitinophaga sp.
TTTAATAACTGCAGAATACCCGTATGGTATAGGAGAGACTTTTATTGAGAATGAAATAAAGGTGTTGGCAAAAAGATTTGAAAAGGTTTGCTTGATACCATTGTGCAAAGAGATTGGAGTAGCAAGGCAAATTCCTGATAATGTTTTTGTAGAAAAAACATTGATGCGCTCAGAATCTGTGAAAATGTCACATGTGTTTTTTCAAAACATACACTACATCCTAAAGTTGCTATTTTTGGAATTTATCCATACTAATAAAAAACTTTTTTTTATTCTAAATATAAAAAAAGTAACTGCATATTTATGTGTCTGTATCTCTTTATCTAAAAAGTTTCATTTTTTTTTAAAGCTTGAAAAAGAAAAGAAAAAATTCACACCATTGTTTTATTCTTTTTGGATGGACGAAGGAGCATTGATGCTATCAGTCTTGAAAGATAAAAAAGTAATTGATAGTTTTGTTTTTAGAGTTTTGGGTTATGATTTATATGATGAAAGAAGAGTGGGGGGGTATATGCCATTTCGTTATTTTAATTTTAAAATGACGAAAAAAATATTTTGTATTTCCAATGATGGTTATCAATATTTAAAACAAAAAAAAATGTATCCTGAAAAGCTAACACTGAGTTACTTGTCGGTTTTTGATAATGGAGTCAATCCTTTTGATATCAACTCGAGATTTACCTTAGTATCTTGTTCTAACCTGATTCCATTAAAAAGAGTACATTTAATCATTGAAATATTGAAAAATGTAACTATTGATCTTCATTGGATTCATTTCGGTGAAGGGAGTTTAAAAAAAGAATTGTTGATGCTTTCGAAACAATTGCCTGCCAATATTGAAGTCGATTTTAAAGGTCAGCAAAGTAATACCGATATACTTAATTTTTATAAAAATCAATCAGTTAATTTGTTTATTCATGTAAGTGAGACAGAAGGTGGAGCACCGGTTGCTCTGCAGGAAGCCGCAAGCTTTGGAATTCCGCTTATAGGCACGAATGCCGGTGGTATTCCAGAGATTGTTACCCCGCAAACAGGAATATTGGTGCCAATAGATTTTAATGTGATGGAAGTGTCGGAAATAATCAATAACTTTAAAGCTAGTGATAGAAATACTCGGAAATTTCGTGATAAGACAAAAGCATATTGGAAAGAAAATTTTAATGCTGAAATAAATTACTCTAAATTGTGCGATCAAATTTTAAATTGATATGAAACCATCAACACTAAAAATAATGTTAAAAAATATCCTTCTTCAAAGAAGGACATTGGGTGCGTATATTGCAACAAATACGATTTACCGTAAAACAGATCTAGTTGTTTTAGATGGTCCGTTTAAAGACTTGAATTATATAGAAAATAGCACAGGTGGTGCATATTTTCCAAAATTATTAGGCATATATGAAAAAGAATTAACATGTAAAATAAATGAACTGTCAAAGATAGATTTTGAAGAAGTTATCAATGTTGGTGGAGGAGAAGGTTATTTTGCGGTAGGTTTTGCTTTAAAATATAAAAATGCAAATATCATTGCGTATGAACCGGGTTTCTATGGCTGTTATTTAATGCAGAAGATGGCTGAGAAGAATAATGTTGCGAATCGCTTAACTATAAAAGCTCAATTGTGTTTTCCTGAGGATTTAAAAGCGACCATCGATCCCAATAAAAAAACGCTTGTGTTTATGGATGTAGAAGGAGCGGAGTTGGAATTGCTCAATCCTGATATTGTTCCTGCACTTTCAAAATGTTACATTATGGTGGAGATACACGATACTGTTTCACCAACTTTGGGAGATACGATTAAAGATAGGTTTTCAAAATCGCATAAGCTTACCGAAATATGGCAGGAGGAGCGAACTATAAAAGATATAACCATCTCTACTTTATGGAAATCGCTTCTTAAAAAGCAATTTGAAAAAGTAATACATGAAGGCCGAGGAAGTAAGATGAGATGGTTTGTCTTTGAACCCAACCTAGCATAGTTTTAAGAAAATATTTTTTAAATGCGCATTTTACTCCTTTCCCTGTATTATCCTCCGCTAAACACCATAGCAGCTCAAAGAATAAAGGCATTTGAAAAATACCTGACGGAGTTCGGCTTTACAGTAGATGTGATTACCAGATATTATGACCCTGAGCAGCAAAAAGGACAAAGCATGTTTTTGGGAAATGAAACTGCCAAAGATTTTACCGAAGAGTATGTTAGAAATGGGAATATACTCTATACCAATTTCGAAAAAGTAAATTCAAAATTATCTTTTTCAAATAAACTTCCTCCGGTAATAAAAGGCTTATACAATTATCTGAATGTAGATGTATTTCATTATGGCTGGATAAAATATGCCCTGCAAGCGTTCGATATCGAGTTGAGCCATAATAAATATGATTTTGTTATTGCTTCTTATGGCCCTCCTGTTTCGATGCTGTTAGCCAATAAGCTATTTAAAAAATATAAAATTCCTTTTCTTATTGATTTCAGAGATAGTTACATTGATGAGAGAGACGTTTCTTTTCATTTAACAATGAAACAAAAAGTTTTGAATGCAATGCTCAAAAAGTCCTCTGGACTTATTTTTTCTACCGATGGTATGAAAGACTATTTTCTTTCGAAAGTGCCCCAGCATATTGCAGCGATTCCTTCTTGCGTTGTTTATAATGGTGTTGAAGAGAATGTAAGTCAAAGTAAAGTGGAAAATGCTGTTTCTATAGAATTTGATAGAATCAAAAGAAAACATTCAATGTTGTTGCTTCATACTGGTACATTGTACGAAGGGCAAAACAGTTCCTTTTTTATAAATGCAGTTGCAAGATATAACGAACAAAATGATCAAAATGTGGCTATTGTATTTTTGGGTTTGGCAGAAAATAAGATGAAAGAATTGCCGAAGAATGGATTTATCTATTTTTTGCCGAAGGTAGATCATGCTACTGCATTGTTTTTTCAGAAATCCGCCTCGGCATTACTTTTGCCAATTTGGGACGGACGCTATACCGGCTTTTCGGGAAAAACACAAGAATATCTTTTTTCTGAAAACTTTATTATAACCAGCCCCAATCCTCAACGAGACCTAAAGCAATTTCTCGACCTTTCTTCTAATG
>CAYWAV010000179.1:0-3037 GCA_964456225.1 uncultured Chitinophaga sp.
CGATACATTACTCCTGCCATCGGAAAATTGTTTTCAAAAGACAGTTCAGCATACACTTATTTGCCAGAATCGGTAAAAGCTTTTCCAGCGGGAGAAGACTTTTTAAACGTTTTGAAAAAAGCCGGATTTAAGGATGCGAAGGCAATTCCCGTTACATTTGGGGTTGCATCTATATATACCGCTAAAAAGTAAAATAAATTACCGAAATTTACGTTAGTGTAAAGCAAAAAATAAAATTTGAACAAATTAGTAAAATATAGTCTTATCATTATCCTTGCTCTTGCCTGCTTTAGCTCAGTTGCACAAGAGCACAGAGGTAATCTCCCAACTTATTATAAAGAGCGCTTGCATTTCGGCTTTACGCTTGGAGTAAATCGTGCAAATTTTATCATTCATCCTGCACCACATTTCGAACGCTTCGATACATTAAAAAGCGTTGAGTCTGTTCCAAAATATGGATTCAACTTGGGAATTGTATCTGAATTAATGCTACATCAATACATCACGCTCCGTTTCATTCCTAGTCTTTCATTTGCAGAACGAAACTTGCAATATGATTTTCAAGGCTTCGATACCATCGTTCGAAAAAAATCCATTGAATCAACATTTTTAAACTTTCCATTAAATGTAAAATTACGTTCCAAGCGAGTTGAAAATTTCGGAGCATACATTCTAGCTGGCGGAAGCTACAGTCTGGATTTAGCATCCAAAAGAAAAGCCGTAACCAGCACCGATCCAAACGAGCAGATTGTAAAACTAAAACGCGATGATTTCGGATATGAAGTGGGAGCCGGAGCCGAATTTTATTTTGAATACTTTAAATTTGCGATTGAAGGAAAATTAAGCATCGGAACAAGAAATTTATTGATAAAAGACAATACCGTTTATTCCAACTCAATTGATAAATTGAACTCCAAAGTATTTTTGGTTTCAATTACGTTTGAAGGGTAAACCTTACGAATCTGTTGGGTAAACATACTATCAGCAAGAATCTATTCAATTGCCGAACTAATGAGCTTTTAGGAGGTAAAAATGCTCTATTATCTATTATTTTAGATAATTTAACGAAAGATATTCATAAATACTTCAAAAAATGTTAACTTAGTAATAGAATAATTGTCGTATTATTGTTCATTATAATATGAATATTTAACACTTATATGTGGAATATGTATATTAAATTTGCAATTAAAATTAAGGAAGGTATAAAATTATGCAACCAAAAAAAGTAATAGCTAATATTCAAATTACTCCGATAGGGGATAATAAAGCGGACATTCATATAGATACGCCAATATGGACTAGAGTAGGAGAAGATGGTAAAATCTACATAAACTTAGCCTTATTTGGGAATATAACAACTGTTGCAAACAATGAAGAAGATATTGATGCTTCGATAAAAGAAGCATTGGTTTGTTTTTTTAAGGCTGCACAGGAATTTGGTAAAGGAATTAGAGAAGAGCTAACTTTGTTAGGATGGATAGTTAAAAATCAAAGAAATATTCGATTTAAGGTTAATCGTGCCCAAAGAAAAGATCGTTCTCCTGTTTCATACAATCTTCCAAACGTTCCTACTATTTTTGATGGTGTAATGCAAACTGGAAAATCCAAATCTCTTTCTTTGCAGGTATAATGGACAATCATTACCCGACTGTTGATCTAGATTTTATTATTTCGCTTGCAAAAAATTGTACAAAAATAAAAGGTATAGTTACAGAAGGGGGAAGTACAGGATATATTGTTAGTGGAGCAAAGCCTATTGCAGAAAGAATTATTATTATAAGAAATATAAATGGTCAAGTAGATCTTGATTTTTCTATGAGCATCGCAATTAGACTTAAATGCATTCCAGAATTAATGGATTGGTTAGAAGTAAATAGAAATTGGAAAGATGGGGCATTTTTTGTTCCGGCAAAAAAATAAATTCCTTCAACAATGATAAAGACCTCCTAAATCAGGAGGTTTTTTTATTATTGTAAAAAAAATAAAAATTGCTCGTTCTTCTCCCAGTATGAGTTTAGACATGGCTAAATTTTTAAACTGATTAAAACAATTGCACGATAAAAACGTGCCTGAAACAAAATGAAAAACGAACTCAACTTAGTTCTCTCACCAGAAGAGGCTGCCAATGAAAGTGTAGTTAAATCAATAGCTGCAAAGCAATTACACATTCCTGAATCCAACATTACTTTTATTAAAACTCTTAAACGTTCGATTGATGCGCGTTCCAGAAATATAAAAATCAATTTAAAGATTGATGTTTATATCAACGAACAAGTTCCAGAAAGCTCGAGCTACAAACGCTCCTACTCCAATGTTTCTTCCAAAACACCTGTGATTGTTATCGGAGCGGGACCTGCAGGATTATTCGCTGCTTTGGAGTTGATTGAAAAAGGAATTAAACCGATCGTCATTGAAAGAGGAAAAACAGTAAAAGATAGAAGAAGAGATTTAGCAACAATCAACAAAGAAGGAATTGTAAATCCACATTCGAATTATTGTTTCGGAGAGGGAGGAGCTGGAACATACAGTGATGGAAAGCTATACACACGTTCAACAAAACGTGGCGACATTACAAAAGTATTGGAATTGTTTGTAGCTCACGGAGCAGAAGAAACCATCTTGATTGAAGCGCATCCGCATATCGGAACAAATAAACTTCCGAAAATAATTGAAACCATGCGTCAAACAATAATCGACAATGGTGGCGAAATACATTTCAATACACATGTAATTGATTTAATTGTAAAAAACAATTCCATAAAAGGAGTTGTATGCAAACAATTGGAAACGGATACATCAACTGAATTCATTGCTGATTCGGTGATACTGGCAACTGGACATAGCGCACGAGACATTTTCGAATTACTTAACAAAAAAAATATTTTAATTGAAGGGAAAACATTCGCAATGGGTGTGCGCGTTGAACATCCACAAGCATTGATTGATTCCTTGCAATACCATTGTAATTTGAATGAAGTCGAAAAAAAGCGTGATTTTCTTCCCGCATCTTCATACAGTTTGGTTCACCAAGCGC
>CAYWAV010000180.1:0-2881 GCA_964456225.1 uncultured Chitinophaga sp.
ATGTGGGTACCGTTACTATTGTCAAATAACCTTTAATACAAAATAGAAAAAAAAGAGCTCCGAAGAAATTCGGAGCTCTTTTTTTTGAATAAAATTTTCTGAATTTATTTTTGACCGAATGCAACACTCTTTACCCAACTTTTCCCCCATTCAGCAATTTCACTTTCATTCCACAATTCAGGATAGAAAATACGTTTTTGGAAACGGGGAGGCAAATATTTTTGCCAGTTGGTTCCGCCTGTTGCTGCAATGTCTTCTGGGTCTTTCTGTAAGTAACGTACAGCCGATTTATAATGTGAAAGTGGCCAGTTGATGTTTACGTTCACATCCATTTGACGTAATGCTAAAACCAGTTTTTCGTTTTTTTGATCTTCTGCCGGAAGTGATTTATAGATTGCTAATAGATTCGTGCTCTTGAATTTTTTTGCAAGATCAATAAATATTTTCTGATATTTTTCTTCGAACTGAACAAGGGTTAGTGTTTTTTTACCTGTTGCAAGCTCCGTTGCTCCAGCCTTCCAGTATATGTGTTCGTACATTGATTCAATTTGCGAATCGCTTACATCGTTGGAAAAAGTTTCACGAACATCTTTGGCAACTAGATTTTTAAATGTTGTAGAGCAAATTTCTATCATGCGATATTGTCCCGATTGAAATCCACTTGCAGGCAATAAACTCATTCTGAATTTCAAAAATTGTTTTGGATCCATTCCGTCTACCATAATATCAAAAGAGGAAATTAATCCTTCGAAATAGCGGTTGATGCGGCCAATGCGTTCGGTAAAGAATTTTACATCCATGTCTTTTTTCTCTGCAATCTGATGATATTCGTGTAAACAAAGTTTAAAGTATAATTCAGTTATCTGATGATACATGATAAAAATTTCTTCATCAGGGATATTTGTTTTTGGATTTTGTAAACTCAATAAGGTGTCCAGATGAATGTAATCCCAATAAGTTAAATAATCGGCATAGAGTAGGCCATCCAAATAAGAAGAAAGATCTTGACCCATTGCTTGGAATTTTTCATCCAACAATTTAATACGTTCTATTATTTCTGGTTTTAATTCCATAATGCAAATTTATTTGAGTGCAAGATAAAGAAAAGATGATGATTTTTAAATATGATTGTTGTCAGAAATTTCGGCTCTGAAATTTAACGGTTCTCGACTCCGCTCGAACTGACGGGACGCGAAAGTGCGTTTAGGTTAAGGAGCGTCACACTGAGCGGAGTCGAAGTGCAGCCCCCTAGTAGCCAGATTACTTCGTTCTTTGCAAGGACGCTCTAGTTAATGCAATGAAGTGATAATTTAATTCAGAAACATTAAAAAAACGCCCCGATTGCTCGAGGCGTTTTTACATATGGGGATGCTGCTTATTTAACCTTAGCAACAGGATGTGCTAAGCCTTTGTAAGCTTTTAATTCTGCTTTGATAGAACCAACCAAAACATCTGCTTGTCCTAAAATTGGAATGTGATTTTTATCATCAGTAATCCAAATATTCAAATCTTCTTCGTGTTTAAATACGCGACCTTTTTGTACAATCGGGCGGTATTTCAAACATTTGAAAGTTCCTAAATCGGTGGTAATTGTTTCGCGACCGATGAATTTAACTTTTAATGGCCAAACTTCTTTGTCCATGAAACAGTTGATAGCATATGTTTCTCCTGGTTTTGCAGCACCTAAATCTAAATTTCTGGCAGCATAAAACGCAGATAACATGTCTTGCATATTCGGTTGAATGTTATACATTTCGTTATTGCCAACATTTACTTTTTCGCTGTAGTGATTGAAAACATAACTCTGATCAATTTTATAACCACCTTCATTTACATGTCTTAAAAAGATCCAAGGCACAATTGATTTATCATCGATGTAAGTTTCATAACGATCACGTACTTTAAAAAATAGGTCGAAAGCACCTCTGGATTGACCTATTCCAACAACGTGGTAGGTAGATCTTCCTGCAATTTCTTTTGCTTCATCGGTAATCGCAAGTGTTGCAACTCCTGCTTCAATAATTCCGTAATGCATGCGGAATGTTAACATTTCTCCGCGTTTAAAAGCTTCATTATTGATTACAGGAAGCTCTTTTACAGGACCGTTATATTCTAATGACGGTAATGCTTTTTCTTTCTGAAATGAGACACAGGCAATGCCTGCTATCATAACACCTGCTCCTATTAAAACAAACTTTTTCATATTGTTGAGAATTAGTTGGTAAGGAGCATTCAAACGCTATGCCAAACCGCTTAGGATATATACGTGATTATCTTGGGATTGTTGTGGTTGTTTTTAAACAATAGGAAAAAACATCTTTTTGGTCATTTTTAGGTAAAAACATTAAAAAAGGAGCAGAATGCTCCTTTTTTAATCAAAAATAGGTGATTTTCGACCTAAATCACAATATTCACAATCTTGTTATGAACCACAATAATCTTCTTTGGGGTTTTGCCTTCCAGGTATTTTTGGGTTTGTTCCAAAGTCAATACTTCTTTTTCAATTTGTTCTTTGCTTAGAGACAAATCATATTCTTGAAAGAAACGAGTTTTCCCGTTGAATGAAACAGGATAATTGAAAGCGGATTCAACTAAATAGGATTCGTTTAATTCTGGAAATGTTGCATAAGAAATGCTTGTTGTATGTCCGAGTTTCTCCCAAAGTTCTTCTGCAATGTGCGGAGCATACGGAGCAATAACAATTGCTAATGGTTCCAATATTTCACGCTTGTTGCATTTCAACTCTGTTAATTCATTTACACAAATCATAAAATTACTTACGGAAGTATTGAAAGAAAAATTTTCAATATCGTGTGCAATTTTTTTGATGGTGCGGTGTACTATTTTTAGTTCAGGTTTTGTAGCCGCATCGTTGCTAACA
>CAYWAV010000181.1:0-2853 GCA_964456225.1 uncultured Chitinophaga sp.
GCTCCCTCTGTAGGACTTGAACCTACGACCCTCTGATTAACAGTCAGATGCTCTAACCAGCTGAGCTAAGAGGGAATTTAATTGTTCTGGTTGATAACCCTTTCGAAAAAGGAGTGCAATATTAGCACGTTCAAAGCAAATATGCAATATATTTGCGCGAAATATTTTAAAAACCCTGAAAAATGAGCTTATTAGTTGTAGGTACTGTCGCTTTTGATGCAATTGAAACCCCTTTTGGCAAAACCGATAAAATATTAGGTGGTGCTGCCACCTATATTTCCTTAGCAGCATCTTACTTTACTAAAAAAATAAATTTGGTATCTGTAGTTGGTGGTGACTTCCCTTCTGAACACATTGATATGATGAAAAAACATCACATCAATGCTGATGGATTACAAATTATAAAAGACCAAAAAACATTTTTTTGGGCAGGAAAATATCATAACGATATGAATACACGCGATACCCTTGCAACAGAATTGAATGTATTGGAAAATTTTAATCCCGTTGTTCCTGATGCGTATCAAGATTGCGAATTTTTGATGTTGGGGAATCTTGTTCCTAAAGTGCAACAACAAGTAATCATGCAAATGAAAACACGCCCCAAATTAATTGTGTTGGACACAATGAACTTTTGGATGGACATTGCAATGGCTGATTTGGTAGAGACTATCGCGATGGTTGATGTGCTTGCAATCAACGATGGAGAAGCTCGTCAGCTTTCTGGAGAATATTCTTTGGTAAAAGCAGCGCAAAAAATATTGGCGATGGGACCAAAATATTTAATCATTAAAAAAGGAGAACACGGTGCTTTGTTGTTTGATAAAACACAAGTATTTTTTGCACCAGCATTACCTTTAGAAGATGTGTTTGATCCAACAGGAGCAGGCGATAGCTTTGCAGGTGGATTCATTGGTTATTTAGCGGAGACAAAAGATATTTCTTTTGAAAATATGAAACGTGCGATTATTTTTGGTTCTGCAACTGCATCGTTTTGTGTAGAAAAATTTGGAACAGAAAATTTAGTTGGATTAACTAACGAGCAAGTAGACAGCAGAGTTCAGGAGTTTGTGGACTTGGTGCAGTTTGATATTGCGTTGGTGTAGATTTGCCACTAGGGCGGAAAAACGCAAGTTTTTTGTTTTAAACAAGTTGAAAACATAAATGAAAAGCCATCAGTGATGATGGCTTTTTTTATTGTTTTATAATTTTTTGTCGTATTTTTTCATTCTTAATTTCAATGCAACAGATATAAACTCCTTTTGTGAGAAATCCAAGATTTATTTCTGAATCATAATTATCCATTGCTTGCTGATAAACAATTTCTCCAACAACATTATATATCTTAAGAATGGCGGGCAAATTGTCCGATGTTATTTTCAAATGCAGAGTAGAAGCAAATGGGTTAGGATAAAAACTGTATTTTTCAGTTTTCGATTGATCTGGAACCTCCACTCCAATACCACAAATATTATACGAATACATTAAGCGATTGTTCAACGGCCATGTAAACAAAGTTTTTGCTATTGAGATGCTGCCAATCGGACTGGGAGCTCCCGTAACAACTGAAAGTGCAATGGTTTGTGGCGACCATGATACATCATTACAAAGCCCATTTCCAAGTGAATCGGTTTTAACAAGATAAATTTTAACACTGTCGTGTGCATACCCGGTGGAGATCGTTTGACCGTTAAAGACATATTCGCCTCCGCTAAGTTGAAATACCCCTTGCGGGCCTTCACCCCAAGCTGTGCCATATGCTTTTGACCACTGAAGAACCCCCGCAGAGTTAGCTTTCATAAGAGAAACATCTTGTGCTCCATTTCCTGCACTATTTGTAGAGCCCAATAGGATAAAACCACCGTCAGTGGTGTTTTTTATAGCGTAAGACTGATCATCATAATTTCCGCCATAAGCTTTATTTGAAATATAGTTGCCAGAAGTGCCACCTAATCTCATCACACAATTATCCACGGTAGCAAGAACAGTGCTGCTGCATGCATAAGAGTAGTTAATAAGAATATCACCAGAAGAGAGCTCTGCAAGTCGCGGACCATTAATGAGGCCGCCACCGCTTGGAGCAGGCCTATATTCTTTTGACCAGATCAGACCTCCAGAAGGGGAGATTCGGTAAATGTCAATATCAGTAGTGCCTGAATTACTACCACCCGTCAGAATAACATCTCCGTTTGTTGCTTTAATCATATCACTGCATGTCCAGTCGTAAACATTGTCAGTGTATCTGCCCCAGAGGACTGTTCCAACACTATCAGTCCGTAAGACCGTAGCTCCTGCTGCACTGAGAACGGGTAAAAGAGCATGAACAAAGAAACCACCGCTTCCATCGCTAAGTACTTTCCAGAAAATCTCACTATTTAAACCACCACCGTAAGTATTTGCCCAGAGTAAATTTCCGCTTGCATCTGTTTTCATAAGAAAAGCATCACCAGCTCCTCCGCCATAGCTATAAGTAATTCCGCACATCACCAGATTGCCATCAGGCAATTCAATGACATCGTTTATCACATCTTCATTAACCCCAGAATAATCCTTTGCCCAACTTATGACTCCGCCTGGACTAACCTTCATCAATAGAGCATTACCTGAAGAGCCGAACCCGTCCGTTTTGCCCACAATCAATATAGTTCCGTTTTGCGTCTGTATGACTTTTTTAGGCTCGTCATAATATGGAGAGCCTATGCGAAGTTGAAATTGTGCTTGCAGCGACAGACTTAAAAAAGATATAAAAAGAGATAGGATTTTAAATTTCATATTGGAAAACTCTATGTCAATGTTATTAAAGGCGGGTTCTAAAAATTCACTTTTAGAGATTTGACTAAAAATCGGAGAACC
>CAYWAV010000182.1:0-2819 GCA_964456225.1 uncultured Chitinophaga sp.
CTTTAATCATGGAGATAATGTTGATGAAATGGTTGTTGGCACAGACGAAATGAAATCGTTGATTGAGAAGTATGGAACAAAATATTTAGCTTGGACAGGTGTATACAATGAGAAGTCCAGAAAGTCGCACAATACTTATTTTTTCATATTATTTAATATGGAAACCGGTGAAGTGATGAAGTATGAAACACGCTATACAAAATCAAAAGACAATGTTGATTTGATTACTTCTTTTGTATACAACTCTTTAATGCATGTTCACAAAAGCCCTAAATAAATGAAAAATAAATTCATACTGCTTTTTTTAGTTTCTTCATTGGTTTTGGTTGGGCAAGCACCGGGCTATATGGGGAAGAGGTTCTTGATGGGATACTCAAACTATTTTTTTCTGTCTGGAATAGGGCCAACAGCATATTCTTCTGTTCCAAATGGAGAATTGGGTTTGAATACAACTCACTGCATTAATTTTGAATATACAATAAAGGATAGAACAAATGTTTGTTTGTCTGTGCAAAAATCTAAAACAGGGATGGATCCTGGTGATATTTATTATGTAGTTTATAATTCTAGCTATCAAGATACCTATACGGCTAATTATAAAGAAAAGCCTTATAAGCCATTGCAAATAGATTCTTATAATATTGGATTGGGGTTTAAATTTTTTAAATCAGGAACCCTTGCTCCGATTGGCAAGTATAAAAAATTAGAGTTTTTAATTTTGTTGAATAATTTGACATACAAAAAGGATGCGTTTTATATTTATGATTATAATTCGCAACAATCAGCTTATGTGACTATAGGAAGGGGCGATTATAATTTTAATACTATTTCAATTGCATATACAATGGGTCGTTCAAGGGTTTTGTTTGATCGATTTGTTTTTGATGGTGGCATTCGTTTTGGTTTTGTTCCAGGGGGTGTTAATGCTTTATTAAATCCTGATGGAGATGTTTTTTCAGAAGGTAGTTATTCGGCTCGTACATTCAACGAGCGAGATTTTAAAAACGCTACTTATACAAGATTGTTTAGGTATCAACTTGTGAATTTCCATCTAGGAATTGGTTTTTTAGCATTTTAAATTATGAAAAAGGCATTCTTTTTTTTAATTTTTTTAATTCAAGTGAAAGATTGTTCGTCACAAGTTGCAGGATATATGGGCAAGCGAACAATAATTAGCTATTCTAATTATTTTATGGCTGGAATTAGAGGCCCTGGCCCTAATCGTTCCAACTATCTTGATGAGCGATCATTCACCATCAATAGGGTGCATTGTTTGAATTTCGATTATGTTTACAAACAAAGAAAAATAATTTGTTTGTCGGCTCAATATCTACGAATTGGAGTAGCTTACGATAGAGGCTCGAATGAGGGATTCTTTTCTTCTGCCTCTCAAACAGATTATCCCTATCCTGGTTCGACAAGATATACGGGAGATTTTAAAAAGCCAGCCGTATTATCATCAATTAATATAGCTATGGCACTGAAACTTTTTAGGGAAGGATTTGTTGCACCTGTTGGTACTTACCAAAAATTTGAAATGCTGATGTTGTTTGAAAAAATTCAGTATGACAATGCAAAATTTGCAAAACCAGTTTCAGATAATCAAGCAGAAGATGTTGCTCAATTAAATGGTGAAGGCGAATATAATTATCTTAATTTTGCATTAGTATATTCAGTTGGTAAACAACGTGTTTTAAGAGATAAATTTGTTTTAGACTATGGGGTTCGAGCTGCAATTACTCCAGCGATGAATATTATAAGTGTTACTTCATTGAACGACCGTTACAGCACAATGGAAATGTATTATAAGCGTCATTCCAATGCTCGAATTTCGAATCAGCAATTATTAAATTTTTATTTAGGAATTGGATTTTTAGCTTTTAAAATATGAGATACTACATTCTACTTATCTTAGGTTTTCTTACTCTTTGTGTCTCTTCTCAAAAAGCACCCGGTTACATGGGAAAACATTTGTCATTAGGTTATTCCAATTATTTTTTTCCTTCTATAATCGGACCAACAGCAAATGCGAAGTCTACAAATAACTCATTTGGTATAAATACAACGCATTGTTTTAATTTAGAATATACGATTATGAATAGAACAAATTTTTGTTTAACTTTTCAGAAATCAAAAACAGGAGTGAATCCAAGTGGATTGACTGAAGAGTTTTATGAACCGGCTGCTTTTACTTATCAGTTTCACGTTTATACCTATCGCCCAGAACCTTACCTGCCAATGCAGATGACTTCTACAAATTTCGGTGCTGGGTTTAAATTTTTTAAATCTGGTTCATTAGCTCCCATTGGAAAATATTATAAATTGGAACTACTAGTTATGTTTAATCAGTTGAAATACGATAAGAATGCATTTGAATATTATGATACTAAAACTTCCAGCTCAGGACTTTATGGAACTGTTGGAAAGGGTGAATATAAAGTAAACAGTTTTGCAATTGCGTATTCGCTTGGTCGCTCTCGTGTTATGTTTGATCGCCTCTTACTAGATTGCGGCTTGCGTTTCGGTGTAACTCCTGTTCGTGTAATTTCCTTTTTAATTGATGATTTTACCTCTGATGGAAATAACTCTTCATTTAATCCAGAAAAAACGTTTAGTAAAGATGCTCAGAATCGTCTTTTTAGATTTCAGGCTATAAATTTTCATGTAGGTTTAGGTTTTTTGGCTTTTTAAAATGATTAAAAAATTTCATATACATATTGGTTTAATACTCATCGCAACATTTGGTTGTGCTCAGTCGCCAGGTTATATGGGGAAAAAAGTTAGCTTCGGATTAACTAGTTTGTGTCATCCTAACGCAT
>CAYWAV010000183.1:0-2737 GCA_964456225.1 uncultured Chitinophaga sp.
TCATTGCGAATGTATCGGTTCAAGTCCGATCCGTAAGATGTTTTATATCCAACAGTAGGTTTTGTACCGTCTCTAGATATCATTAGCCTGCCGTCTGTAGCAAATCCAATCGTATTAAGATTACAATTTAAAAGCAGTTGATTTAATTTATCGCCAATAGGATATCCTTTATTTGCGGAGAATCCAGCGCCTAATAATATCGATATTTCTTTTTCTGTTTTCAATGAAAGGAGTTTGATAAGAAAGTCGTACACTTTCGTAAAACAATTATACAACAGGGTCAATTATATTGATTTGAATATCATCTCCATCATTGTTGTTTTGTCTACCAAATAGAATTCCTAAACCTACAGGAGCTGTGGATTTAAAGAGTTTATTATGCATTTTTTCATTACATCCAGAAGCGTTTAGATTTGGAGGATTATCAACTATTACTTTCCCCCGGTAAAGATGTTGGTGCTTTCATCTATTTTGGTTTTACCTATGGAAACATAGCTATATCCCAATCTGCACAAATGCAGAATTGCAGGGATTTTTACTCATGTATTTTCGTTGAAAGCCATGTTTTATGTAAATATTTTTTTAAATAATTCTTTTAGTTCAGTTTTTACAATATCAAATTCCGGTAGTGCATCTGCTTGAATTTGATGCGCTAAACTATTTTTCCAACTTGCTCGAAGTTTCTTATCATCATCCTCACCCATCAATTGATCGACTCCGGTAAACTCAAGATTTTTGAAAGCCATTTTTTTATGAAATGCATTAGCTATCTCCTCAAAATTTAAATTCGGATATTTTTTTTGAAGATACCATATATCGTAAAAGTCTCTCGGAGCTGTATAAGATCGCTGTATTAATGCTCGAAGCTTTTCAGCCATTACCTCGTTGATTGAATAGCAAGGAATTATATTTGGGTTCAATGCAATTGCATCAGAATATTGATGAGTGATTTCCTGCTGAGCCTCATCAAATATCATTAATTCATAAAGAATAATTTCAATTTTAATTTTAGTTTGCCAGCGTTCAACAGGAGGAGGCGTTTCGTTTCGTGAATGATCTGCTCCCCAAAAACGTATCACCGCTTCATATCCCGTTAACTCATCTTTAAATTTTAACGGTCTAAGAGAATCAATGTGAGTAAGTACTTCTGTATTTTGATGTAAGTGCTCACAAATGTTTTGCAAATGTTTTTTCGTTAGCTCAAATGTTTTTTCTCGTGAGGTAAAATCTAAATCCTCAGAAAAACGATAATCAGGGAAGTAGCATTTTTTAAGACACGTTCCTCCTTTGAAAATTAATACCTTCTTAAGTTCCGGTTCTGAATATATAGCCGCTAGGAAATGACCAAGTACCCAATCTTTATCAACTGTACTTTTGGACACGAGTTTGGCTTCAGCTATAGTAGCTATTTCTTTTTGTAAAATCATTAATAAATTTTGTTACAGATGTCTAAAATTTCTTCCCTGCTTATGTTTAAACGTAATCGCCACTCATTTACGAACTCCCCTTTATCAGTCCCTTGAGAATCAAATAAATTATATTTTGTATTTACCTTCTCCTTAGCAAATCGAATAAAAGGTTTTAATCCTTTTTTATTTAATAGCTCAGCTAAAAAGCCCATGCGCTTTGTAGAAGCAATATTATGAATTGCTTCGCAGTATTCAATTAGTTTTTCTGAATTCAATTTCGCTTCATTAAAAGCACGAATCAATTCTGCAAACCCTCCCGAATATTGAGGAAGATCAAAGCAATCAACAATTGTTTTTTCTACTTCAGTTATTTTATAGCGATGATTACCGAACCCTTGCGTTTTTATACCGGTGTGTTTTGATAAAGCAACTCTTACAAATTGATACTTCACTCCGAAAACTGTTTTTTCAGCTTTCTGCTTTGTTGTTTGTATAAATACCGTATTAGGAAACTGCTCTGTCAATCCATGCTTATTTAGTGCTGACCAATACGAAACGCATCCATCCGCTACAAGATGGCAACCAATTACTAATTCATCTTTAAAATTTGTTCGGCAAAATTTACCTCTTTCAATTCTCGCAAGTAGTTTTTTATGAACGAGATTTTCTACCATTTCATTAATGTTCTCGACTTTACCTTTCAATATTTTGCTGAGTTCATCAAGAGAAAAAATATCCAATTCCATATCATCCAACATACGCAAGAGTGCAAGTTGGCTTTGTGTAAGGTTTTCCGAAATATATGTACTTGACGCCATTACCTTTTGTTTTAAGATAACACCCAATAAATGGGGCTTATCTTCAGTTAAAGAGTAATCAAATATATTGATTTATTTGACACAAATAACTTGATTTATAGATAATTAAGCCTTTACGTCCAGAAAAGTATATTAATTCATTGAAAATTAAATAATTACAGAGATTGAGATAGTCTTAATATGGTTTCAGCCTAACAAAATAATTTTAAGTTTGCAAAGCAATTGCAGTGTTACAAATTACTTATGCGATTAAACCGCTACTCATAGCAATTTTCTATATTAAATTATTTTCTTTAATTGTTGTATACATTTCAAATTAAAATGGAAAAATATAGCCCACTCATAATAGAATATATACAGTCAAAGCAAAAGGAAAAATTGATGGGCAAATACGGAATTGGTTTTGAGGAAAAATTGAGTGAAATTTTCCCATCTAACGACTCTTTTCTTGATTTTATTGAGAAGGATTTGGAAAAAGAATTTGGAGATAGCTACGATGATCCACGATTT
>CAYWAV010000184.1:0-2722 GCA_964456225.1 uncultured Chitinophaga sp.
CACAAGGTGTACAGCAACCCTACGAAATTTCAATAACAACAGGGTTGTTAGAAACGGACATCAATCTTAATTTATCTGCCTATCCCAATCCAACAACAAATTATTTGATGTTGCAAATTGATGCTTCGGCTGCGCTCAGCAACCAACCAATGTCGTATCAGCTTTACGACATCAGCGGAAAATTGTTAGAAAGTAATACCATAGTAGCAAATTCCACAACCATAAAAATGGAACAAATGCAAACGGGTACTTATTTTTTAAAAGTAACTCAAAACAACACATTAGTAAAAACATTCAAAATCATTAAAACTTAATGAGACAGTTCCGTTTTTACGGAAAGTAGTCGAATTAGTCCCGATAGCATAGCGCATCTGGAACAAATAATAGAATAATAACAATAAATTAAAAAATATATGAAAAAGATAATTACAATTTTAGCAACGGTATTAATTACTGCAAGTGTGTTTGCTCAAGCACCACAAAAAATGAGCTATCAAGCGGTAATACGCAATGCAAGTAACGCTTTAGTAACAAGCACACCTGTAGGTATGCGCATAAGTGTATTACTAGGGAGCTCATCAGGAACTGCTGTATACGTAGAAACCCAAACGCCAAGCACCAATGCAAATGGTTTAGTAAGTTTAGAAATTGGAACTGGAACTCCGATTACAGGCACATTTGCAGGTATTAACTGGGCAAGCGGTCCTTATTTTATTAAAACAGAAACCGACCCAACAGGCGGTACAGCATATACCATTGCTGGCACTAACGAATTAATGAGCGTTCCTTATGCTTTATTTTCTGCAAACGGTACGCCAGGTGCTACTGGTCCAATAGGTTTAACAGGTGCTACTGGAGCAACAGGTGCAGCAGGAGCAGCAGGCAGTGCTGGCCCCTTTCACTTAGGTAAAGATACGCTCGGAGGCATTGTATATTACATATACATAGGCAGCGATAACCTACAACACGGCTTAATTGTGAGAAAAACCGAAAGCACAGCCGTTTGGCAAACAGCGGGCACTTTAACGAATGCAAACCGTACAGAAGATGGCGCTTTTAATACAAATTTAATGACAAGCAGCGCTGCGGCAACTTACATAGCCACTCTAGGTGCAGGTTGGTATTTGCCCTCTGTAGATGAGTTAAATTTACTTTGGGACAACCGTTATTCGGCACAAAAAGCCTTAAGAGCTGGTGGCTTCACTTTACTATCAGCAACAGATAACTATTGGAGTAGCACGGAGAACAATGCTTCCAATGCGTTCTACATCAACTTCTTCAATGGCAACGCAGCCAACTTCGGTAAGTGGAATACCCTTTCAGTAAGGGGAGTTAGGGCTTTTTAACACCGCAAAGCAGCACCGTAGGTAATTTATCAATTTAACTCTTTAATTGTCTGAACCTTGATTTTTAGGATTATAGGATGAGCAGGATTTGAAAAAATCAAAAAAAACCTTAATCAAGTAAATCGTGGCTCAGACATTTTAACTATTGTAAATGTACTAGGTAAAGTAATGAAAATAGAAACGATTAATGGATTAGGTACAATTAATGTTAATGCATTAAATGCAGGTATTTATTTTGTTCAAAATTTAAAATTAGGTAAGGCTATTCAATTTATTAAAGAATAATACAAAAAGTAAATCATAAACTTATAATTACCCAAAGCAACGCATGATATAATTAAATATTATGCGTTTTCTAATTTATACCAATATGATTTATAATTTATGGCAATAAATTATATAGTGTTGAATGCCGATTAAAAATAATGATAGTTCAATTTAATGAAATTAATATTGGTCTACATATTATACCAATTGTTTTTTTATATTAACCCAAAGCTAATTTATAAATTACAATAGTAATGCCGTATCTATAAAATAATAGTACAATTTATTGTACTTTATATTTTTTGCTAGCGGCATTATTTCATTTCGGTATTACTGTATTTCGCCATCCACAAAGCCAAATGTGCAGTTCGCAAAACACAAAAGGTATTGCCAAATATAATTTTCATTTTTGTGCACATATTAACATTATAAACAAAAATGAAATTAAAAAAAATTGGAATGAAGAAAATTGGTTTGTTTCTAGGAGGTATTATTCTCAGTGTAAATTTAGTTGCACAAACGGTTGAATTTACTTTAAACAAAGCGCTCGTTGTTGGTTGTTATAACGCTCATGCGCTTACGGACATCACAAAAAAAGTAACTGTTGTTATGAATGGTGAAAAAGCCACAATGAAGTATGCAAATTTTAACTGCAAAAAAGAATTAGAATACCTTAATTTTGGATCCATTGATGCAGCCAAAGAAGCGGTATTGTATTTTAATGAAAAAGAGAAAAAAGGGTTCATTATCGAAAAGAACGAAAAAATCATTATTTTAGCAATTAATTCAGAGAAATTTGAAATAGCTTCTGTTGGACATATAGATAAAAAAATAGCTAAAACAATTTCCGTAGAGTCAGAAAACCAGTTATATAGTTCTGTTTTTGCAAATATGAATTCAGTAATTGCGCAAGGGAAAGCACACGCGAAAGCAAATGCAAAAGCCGCTGAAATGGCTGAAAAAATGGCTAAAGCACCAACCACTGAATACATAGATGAATATGGGATTTCTGGGGTATATTATTTATCAAAAGTAATGCTATCTACCGCAAATAGTTTAGATAGCAGAGGTTATGCGAGTATTTCTGACGAAAGATATTTTTCGCAAGT
>CAYWAV010000185.1:0-2682 GCA_964456225.1 uncultured Chitinophaga sp.
ATTCATTTGGTGCGCCTATGCCGGGACGGAATTTTAATGCAGTAGATTATCGTTACGGGTTTAATGGTAAGGAGAATGATAACGAGGTGAAGGGAACAGGAAACCAACAAGATTATGGTATGAGAATATACGACCCTCGTTTGGGTAAGTTCCTTTCTGTTGACCCAATAACCGATGAATATCCTGAATTAACGCCATACCAATTTGCTTCTAACAGACCAATAGACGGAATTGATAGAGATGGGTTAGAGTTTACGAGATACGACCTTGATAGTAACGACCCTAATGTAAAAGAAATGGCAAAATCGGATGGGGTGACAAATTATAGGGATAGTAAAAATTATCAAATTTTTAATGACGCAAGAAGTGGGATGAGCGGAAGTGGTGGTGTTGTTGAAGGAATGATGGGTGGAGTGCTTGGTGAGGGATTAATTTCTTTAGGTAAGTATCTTTACAAGTCTTACAAAGCCACTAAGATTGTTCAGAAAGTAACAAAAGCAGAGCAAGTTTTGAAAAATGCAGAAAAAGGTGCTAAGTTTGAAAAGAAAGTAGTTGAAGAAGTTTCAACAAGTCAAACTGATGTTGTAGAACAAATCACAGTTAAAACAAAATCAGGAACAAAAACAAGAATTGATGTTGTTGGAAAAGATAAGGCAACAGGAAAAGTAAAATTAACCGAAGCAAAGTCCTCGCAGACTGCGCCATTGACTAAAAATCAAAAAACTGCGTTTCCTGAAATAGAGCAAAGCGGTGGCACTGTGGTTGGCGAAGGAAAACCACCTTATGTTGGGGGTACTGAAATTCCGCCAACAAAAGTAGAAATTGTAAGACCTAAATAGATAAAGTATGTCAATATTAGAATCTAATAAAATTGATACCATTGGAATTGATAAAGAGTCGGGTGAAGTTATTCTGACAATTTCAGACCATTTAGATTGGTCTGACTCTTTAAATCATGTTGAAATGTTACAAGAAAAATTAAATTCTTATATTGAATTTATTGAAAGTGGGCAAATAACTGAAGATTATCCTAAGTGGATTGGAAAAAAACTTATCGTCCAAATAATTAGTTTGTATGATTACAACCAAGAAGGAAAAGATTTTTTACTAAAGGTTAATCCAATTATGGAATCAATTGGTGTAAGTCTAAAACAAAAAGTAAGTAAATAAAAGCGATTGGGAAGAAAGTCAAAGTTAAACACTTTGGCTTTTTTAGTTTATTCTCCGAACTACCTTTGTTATGATAACGGTAAAATGATTATCAGGATAGGCTTTTTTTTCCTGAACCGCCTTTTCAATTAAATCAGAACTACAAATCCCCAACTTGCTAAGGTCTTTGGCGAAGTTCATTTCAAACTCAATTCTGCTTCGGTAATGAAATATAGGGTAGCTGATAATTGCCATCGGTTGGATACGGGTGTCTTTAAATTGTCTGATTTATGTAATAGCTGAAATACTATCTTTTTCCCCTGCTTTTTCACATAATATTTTATGGACAGAGGATTTACTGATATTTCGGGAATTATTGTTCTTATCATACACCATGACCGATTTTGCAATCTCACGGATTGAGTTTCCCTGTTCACGCAATTTTAATACCCTGCTTATCGTTTGTTTTGGAAACGGTTGCCGACCCCATTTATTTCCCAAATAAGACAGCGTACCTTTTTCAGTTCTCCTGACCGCATTTTTAAACCTGCCACTTTTTTTCTTTGATTCATCTTCGGCTAACCAACCCATTAAATTAATCAGAAGGTCTTTTACAATCTCATCAAAAGGCGGAGTAACAGAGTTTAGTTGTTCTAACCATTGTTGATTGAACGAATGAACAGTTGCACCAAAACATTTACATAAAACAAAAAAATCTTTTAACCCTTTTCTGTTTCTGTATAGTCGGTCTAAGTCCCACACATATAAATCTGTAATTTCTTTTCGCTTTATCATGGCGATTATTTTTTCAAACTCAGGTCGTTTAGTGTCTTTCTTCCATGCCGATTCCTGTTCTTCAAAAACGGTGCAATCTTCAATCGCAGTTAATTTTGAAATATCTTTTAATTGCAGGGTCGGTTCTTGTTCGAGAGTTGATGTTCTAATATAAATTGCTTTCATAGTATAGAATTATTTTTTTGATTTTATTATCAATGCAAGTAGTATGCCCACAGAAGCTAATTTGATTGTTGTTTGAAGGTGTGGCGGGTGCAATGAAACCCGAATAACATCCGCTATTAATCTTTCATTTTTTCTTTTCAGTTAATTTAAAGGATGATTTTAAGAAGCAACGTTGCAAGGTTAATTCCCCGCCTTTCGCTAAAACAACTAAGCCTCCATCATTCAGGGTTACTCCTTTTATTTTGACCAACTCATCCTGTGGTATGCACCCGTCATTTTTATTAAGACCGTCAAGTATTGCTTTCTCGGTCTGTTCTTTTTCTGATAGCACAGGTTCATTGCCAAGTTGACCACCAAGATTTTTTTTAATTTCGGTCAGAGCTTCTATTTCTTTCATACTGATTAGCTTCTCATTTTTTAAGTAATTCTTTATCTTTAATAGTTAGTCGTCCCTCAAAAACTCTGTAAGCCTTGTTATTATTGAGTTTGTTTAAAAATAGTGCGATAAAAATCTACCAAAAAAAGTAAAAAAGGATTAAAAAAGCGGCAGATATTTTTTAGTGTAAACTAAAG
>CAYWAV010000186.1:0-2682 GCA_964456225.1 uncultured Chitinophaga sp.
CCGGCAGACACAAAAATCGACAATGATAAAAGGTAAATTTTTTTCATTTTTTCAGATAATTTTAGAATAAGTATCAAAAGTAGACTATTTAAAAATCAAAAACAAAATTTTCACATTGCCTTAAATTAAAAAGGCTCTGCAAATAATTGCAGAGCCTTTTTAATTTAAGAAAGCTTATTTCTTATTTTGTAACTACAAATTGTTTTGTGAAATCATTTCCATCAGCATTTAATTGATATAAATATGTACCAGCAGCTAAGTTAGAAGTTTCAATAGTTACTTTGTAAGTTCCAGAAGCTTGAGAACCGTAAGAGTTATCAATTATTTTACGTCCAGAAGGATCAACAATAAATAATTTTACGCTTTTAGCATCTTTTTGTAAATCGTATTCAATAGTAACATTGTTTACAGCAGGGTTTGGGTAAGTAGTTAATTTCATACCGTTAAAGTATTCGTTAACACCAGTTGCATCAGCAACAACAGGCCAAATAGCGATGTTGTTATCAAAAGCACCTGTTGCTGGAGTGCCAGAAAACAATTGATCAGTAACAAACCATCTAGTAGTAGCACCAATCACTGATTTGTGGAATGCATAATCCAATTCCATTGCAGAGTTAACATCATCAGAAACCAAACCAGCAGTATCACCTGGAGCTAAAGTTGAAAAATCAACTGAAACACAGAAATCACCAACAAAAGTTTGTGGTGTTGTGTAAGCTACATAGTTTAAGTTTCCAGCTGTATCGATATCTGTATACAAGATATCAGCAGAAGTACGCATAATGTTTGGGCCAACCCAGTTAAGAACTGAAAAGTTAAAAGCACCAGCTTCAACGTTATATGCTTTAAGAGGTGCTAAGTCGTAAGTTTTAACTACAACTTTAGAAGTACCTGAACTTCCTAAATCACTTTGTTTTCCACCAAACCACATTAATGCACCAATTACTTTAACGGGAATTCCGTTTAAATTTTGGTATGCTTGAGCTACTTCTTTAAATGCATTAGCACTTCCGTTGTTTCCATAAAGGTAACCGGTTGTTAATGTCGTACTTCCGTAAGAATAAAAAACAGGGTTTAAGCCATCAAACTCAGGAATAAAATCACCTACGTTAACTAATCCTAATGTATCAGGATTTGAAAGTATACGTGTTTCCGGAGCAGCAACGCAATAAGGAACATGTTTTGAAGTAAATGGTTGTGCTGGGCTTTCCACTACTTGTGCATTTGCAGAAAATGCAAGAGCAGAAACAGCGATTAGTGTGTAAATTTTTTTCATTTTTTCAGGGTTTAAATTTGAGTTTTTCTAAATTGAACGATAAAGGTATAAAATTATTGTATCAAAAACAATACCTCATCGATTAAAAATTAGAAAGCCATCCTTCTTGCGAAGAATGGCTTTCTAAAAATTATAAGGTAATAAATTACTTAATTACAACCATTTTCATAGATGCAGTAGTAGCATTATTAACTGTTAATGAATAGTAATAAACACCAGCAGATAAATTTTCAGCGTTAAAGTTCATAGTGTGAGCTCCTGAATTTTGCTCTCCAATGTTTTCTGTTGCAACAACTTTTCCTGTTACATCATATACATTTAAAGCAACCCGAGCATTTTTCTCTAATTCATATCTGATTGTAGAAAGACCTGTTGATGGGTTTGGCATACTTTGACCCAATTTAGCTCCGTTATCAAATTCTGCAATTGCCAAAGGAGGGTTGCTGATTTTGAATTCAATAATGTGGTGCTCATAAGCATAAGGAGTTGTCCAAGCCCAAGTAGGAATAAAATAACCATTCCAGCCATTTGCGTTGAAGTTATATCTAACGTCAGTTGGTAAAGCATAAGAACAGTTCATGTCAGAAGTTCCATCGCTCAAGTTACCGTTAAATACAGGATCCGTTCCAGTTCCTCCACCATCTCCGTTTTGTTCGTAAGAAAGAAGATAGAATGAGTTTAAATCCTGAATAGAATCTGTAGCAGTATAAGAGAAACCTGGTTTAAAAGTAATAACTGCACCAATTCTTTTACCTGCGGCTTGGGTTGGCAAAATTGTTTTAATAAATAACTCAGCAGCTGTATCTGAAGAATCCGCATCCGTTAAATAATAATCATAACTACCAATAATCTGACTTGCGGTAATTTTATCTGTTGAAAAAACATACGTGATATCTTGGTAAGTTTCAGCAGTAAGGTCCCACAAAAGAGCTGCATCATCCTTAATAATATTCACTCTAAGAGTATCAACAACAGATGAACCTAAACTTCTCAGGTATCCATAAACGATACCAATTGAATCCAATGAATATGCATCAGTTGCTGCAATTCCAATAACAGGCATGTTTTTAGGATCTAACATTGTAGCTGCCTTATGGAATTGGGGACGCGCAGTTGTTAAATCCACATATTGCCCTGTTATTGGCAATGAATCAGGAAATATCAACATGAAACTAGCAGTTGCAAGTCCAGGAGTAAAACCAGCTGGATCATCCAATTGGAATGCGTAATTCATCCAACCAGAGTAAGCTCTTGAATTAGAAAGACTTGCTGAAAAATTACTTAGATTAGTAACAGGCTGTAATTTTGATACTCCAGTTGTTTTTTCCGGAGCTCCGTTAACTTGTCTTACCTGCGCATTTGCAGATAAAACTACCGCTACAGTAGCAATAAGCGTGTAAATTTTT
>CAYWAV010000187.1:0-2661 GCA_964456225.1 uncultured Chitinophaga sp.
ATCATAACTAAAAGTGATTGAAACATTTATTCCGGTTGAGTATTTCATGAATTAAAAGTAAGGTAAAAATTGCAGATTGTGTGTGATTTGGGTGATTTGGAGGGAAAATGTCTAGTGATTTACTAAACTCAACCCACCGTCCTGTAATCATGTATGCATTTATTGGTTCTTGTAAAATAAACGGCATAAATCCCGAGCAATGGCTCGAAGATATTTTACTTCGCATCGTCGACACTCAACTCAGCGACATAGCATCACTGCTGCCTAACGCTTGGAAACAACCGGAATAGAATGTATTTTTGATTAAGGATTGAACATGGTTGGTCGGGGGCTTGCCATATATTTGGTTATTAAGTAAGCATGCTTGGTCGGGGCTCTAAAAGGGGTTATTTTATAGCCAGAAATTAATTAAATTACTAGGCAAGTGATTTCCAATTTTTAACTATTTTTTTAGTTTCATATAGTTGCTTTTTGTTAGAAATAAACAATCGATATTTATAAGTTTCATCTTCAAATTGAAAACTGAGAACATTATCAAATCCATCTTTTGTACCCGCATTATATAATGGAGGGGCTGGCTCACCCTCATATCCATTCAATTTAAATTTTTAATTATATAAATCCATAATTGAAAAACTGTATTTTGAATCTTGCAAATGAACTTCGATAACTTCATCACTTAAAAATACAAAACCACTAATTGTATAATGAGGAAAAAAGTTGGCCAAAATTACACTAAACATGAATATAAAGGCTGAAACAAATGAGACTGTAGGACTAATTAACAATCCTGCCCACATTACTATAAAAGAAATCCTCACAACCCATAGTGTGTAGAATGCTGGTTTAGTTTCACGTAGACTTGCAATTTCTAATTTTAACATTATTAAAAAAAATGTTAAAAGTAATAAATACGAATGTAGTTTTTAAAAGAATCTCGTGAATCAAGCAAATTTTTTTTGATAACTTATGAGAGTGCAAGTTGAACGGACGACATTTTGAGTGCCGAATGGATTCTTGTGTTGTTTTATGTGTACATAACCCTCACAATTCGGATTTAAAATACTATATTATTAACACAGATCCCATCTATCCATTCTTCTTGTTTAACTAAGTTTCCAAATTCTGAAAAGTAACTCCAAATTCCTGATTTTATTGAATAATAATTATAGTAACTTAGAACGTTTGTAAATTCACCAGTTTCTATTACGAGAATTGTATCTATAATTGTAAAAGTAGTGTCCTTATTCAAACATATATAGTTTCCAAACGATTCAATTGAGCCGGATAAATAAAATTTGCAGGCAATTCCATCCAGACAATCATCTTGATACTTTTTCCATTCTTTTAAATTTCCATTTAATTCATAATATGTATAGAATATTCCATCTAATTTATTATCCTTTTTTAAATACTCGTAAACTAGCTTTCCATTTGAATATCCGAAACATGCTTCTCTACCTGAAACTAATGGGACTGTGAATAACCCCTGAAATTCTTTGTTTAGATTTAATACCTTTTGTTTAGAATTAGAATCAAGAAGTGAAATATACTTCTGGCCCATTAAAGGTTTTGCCAGGGCACAAACTATAATTAAATTGATTAAAAAATATTTCATAAACATTTATCGTGATTGACGTGGAATATTGTAATTTATAGTTGAATTTTGATCTAAATTATTATTTCCAGTTGCATTTCTATTAGACATGCCACCGCCATTTGCAACTCGAGTTGGTGCTCTAGAAGCGGTAGCCAACAAATTAGATACAACATTTGCCCTATTTGTACTAAGAGCCTGATTATTAGTTCCTCCTAAGTCAGGCGTGCTGGAATTCCCAACAACCGTCGCAACTCTGTCTGGATTTTGATTAAGCTTAGCTGATGCTTGCGCCAATTCTTGTCCGTTTGTTTGTGTATTCCCATCTGGATCCAACGTGGGGTCATATTGCGATAAACCGAAAGAGAAATAAATTACGTCCGGTGTTGGAAAAGATAGACCTAATGCAGCATTACCAGCATTAATCTGAGCTCTTGTGTTTGCTAAAACATTTGCGTCTTCTGTTGAAACTAGTGGACGTGTGAATGCGACACCAAAAGTTAAATTTCCAATTGCATCTTGAATTTGAATTGGATTTCCAGTAAAATCAGTTATAGTTGGAGCTGCACTGCCTTGTCGATTGTTTCGAAAAAAGGAAGTAAATGATCTTGGATCAGCAGAAACAACTGGGTTTGGAGCAGAAACTGCTGAAAATAATCTATTGATCGAAGATTGATTGTTTGGCGTATCCTCCAAGTTTAAATAAAGAAAATTATTTGAACCTAGCGGTCTATCAGTGGTATTCTCAATAGAAAGGACCGCTGTTCCTGTCCAATTTCCTGCCGCATTGTACCACCGAATGACTATTGCCTGTTCTAACCCATCCAAATCTACAGCCCAAATAGGTGCATTACCTGCAAACTGATAAGGTGTATACCATGGATATGATTTTGAAATTGGATCCACACTTAAAAATTTTCCTAACCGCGGATTATATATCCTAAATCCGTAATCATAAATATTTGCACTTCCATACGTTTCAGGATCACACTCTTTCCCATTAAACCCATACCTATACTCACTTCCAACCTGCCAACTCCTACCAATAGTTAACATCCCAAAGG
>CAYWAV010000188.1:0-2638 GCA_964456225.1 uncultured Chitinophaga sp.
AAGATGGCATTTAATTGTTGATTAAATGCTGCTTTTTTCTTTACAAAACCTGTTCTTCCAAGATTACCAATACAAGTTACTAATACGGTATTTGGAGGGACAACTCTTGCTATATCTGCACCCTTAAACGAAAGTTTTTCATCTGTATCACTAATTAATCCATCCCAAAGATGGGGTGGTTTAAAAAATGGAATGTCATTCCCGTAATTAGAAGTATCAGATTTTGGTGGAGTTGTGCCTGTAATTATTTCACAAACTTCCCCCAATTTCTTTATTTTCCATTGCTTCGGTATGGTGTTAGACATTGTTTCCATTAACTAAGATTATCTAACAAGGGTTTCTATATTTTTTGATTTTTTTCTGCTTGAGCTTATTGTTTGAACTAATTTCTGATTTAAGTTATCTGAATATGGTGTGCTTAATTCAGGTTTATATAAAATTTCAAAATCACTATCGGTATCAAATTTTGCCAAGCCTATATTGTATTTTTCGAACAGAGCAATATTATTTAAAGCCACATTGGCACTTTTACTGCAAAGCACTACATAAGAAATATTTGAAAAACTTTTGTATCGAAATGCCTGTTTGGCGGCTTTCTTCCAATTTTTCAATTTCAACTCAAAAGAAATAATAGAAACTGCTTGTTTTTGTTTGTCATAAAACACAAAGTCAGGAACGCCAAATAAACCCTGACATTCTTTGAGATAAGCATTTCCAAAATTCGCTTTCAAAAATTTCTCAAACATTAGCGACATTTGTTGTTCTGTCTTAAACATATTTATTTAATTAATTCTTTTTGAAAAGCGTTAATAACATTGAACCAAGTTGGCAAATGAGAGCCATCGCTATCATCATCTAGAAGGACTTCGTTTTCTATTTTTTTAAATAAGGTTAAAGCATTTTTAATTGAACCTTTCAGTTCGTCTATTCTGCCGGCTTGTGTGGTTGGTAGACTTTTCATTTGTCTGTCAAACACGTAAAAATAATGTTTGTATGGTTCGGGTTTTGCGAAATGCCATTTAAACTCCGGTTTAAACATCAATGGTCTAAATTCTGAATCGTCAAAATAGTCAGCGTAATCTGGCATTAATTTTTTCATTGCCTGAATATATTCGTAATCTACCCATTGTAAAAGTTTTGTGCTGTATAGTCTTGCATTGGGTGAACGCATTGGACTTTTTTCTGAATCCTGAAAGCGTTTGATACCAAAAGAACGTAAGTTTTCATACGAACCAACTGTAACAGAATCAGGCATTGCAATACTATATAAAAGTGCTTCGGTGTTGCTATAGCCCAAATGCACTTCCATTTGATTGTCTTTTAAAATCTTGATGAACTTTAGAGCATTGAATAAATAATCGAAATCTTTAATTTGTTTGCTCGAAAAGTTATTTTCAAAAATCAAATAAACACCTTCAATGTTTTGATGACCTGTTATCCAGTTCAAAACCTCATTTCGCTTTTCTTCATCTGTTAGCATTATTATTTTCACAATTATAGAAAGGAGTATTTTTTTTTGAATTTTATTTTCCTTTACGTAATCGCAAAATGGTGTAACAAAATAATCTGTGTTTTGTGCGAAATAACTTGTAGGATTATCAGCGTAATACCTTGTAGGGATTATCAAATACTCAAAATCATTTTTCATCTGGTAATCCACACACAACTTAGCTAATTCAATATGGCTGTTATCTAAATCAGGCGTGGTGAAATCAGGTTTTAAATTGCCAGGAAAAAAGGGGTAGGTATCTAAAGTCCCTTTAGCTTCATTTAGTAGATATAGCTGTGGATCGAGGAAACCAGTTTGTTTCAATTTAGCATCTAACGCTAATAATTTATCAGCATCAATGTTGATGGGAGAAAAAATCAAACCATTTCCTACACTGCTTAGGAAACTTTCGATATTCCATTTATCTCTAAATCCTGTTTGATGATATACTTTCATATTAAATTTGTTTGGCTATAAAAGCATTTAACATTTGATAATTTCTGAATCTGTCGTAAGGCTGAATTTGCAAGGTTTTACTTGCAAATTCAACTATTGCAACATCGGGTTTTACTGTACCGGTTTCTACAATGTATTTTTGTTGCATTATGTTTTCTACAATTGAGTATTTATTTCCAATATAAGCAGAGTCAAAAGGATGTACGCCCAAATAAAGTTCTAAAGCAATAATTCCTAAACCAAAAAAATCTGTTCGAGGATCAATTAAATTTTTGTTGTTAGCCAGTTGTTCAGGAGCTGCATAAATAGGGGTGCAGGGACCCATTGGAGAAATAGTTTTGGTAAGCGATTCTAAATCTAAAAATCGAGCAATGCCCAAATCAATAATACAAGGCATTCCATTTGGTCGGATAATAATATTTTCAGGTTTTAGATCTCGGTGAACAATATTTTTATCCCAAATAATGGAAAGACCTTTTACCAATGATTTGAGAAGAGTGAAAATTTCTTCGGGAGTTTTAAATTGCGGCATCGCTTCTCTCAATACCTTGCCCTCAATATAATCTTCTACTATTTCAAATTCTTTCGTTTTTACGTCAATGTTGAAATGATGTTGTAGCGGATAAAACTCAGATTTCAATTCAGAGAGCAATTCTACTTCACGTTTAATTCTTTCAAGAGATGTGAAACTTT
>CAYWAV010000189.1:0-2592 GCA_964456225.1 uncultured Chitinophaga sp.
TAGTTGCTTGTTGTGCATACACTTGATTGAAGCCGATGCCCAACAAGAGTAATGCGGTTAGTTTTGTTTTTTTGTTTTTCATTCTTTGCTTTATATTTCGTTTATAATTTGAATGCGGAAACAAAAATAAAAATTACATTTGGCAATACGTTTTGTGTTTTGCGAACTGCACATTTGGATTTGTAAGCGGAATTATAAAGTGTTTTTTTCTAACAGTTTAAAAAATGCTTCACGTCTTTCTCTAGCTAAATCAATTATTGCATCATCATTCATAATGATTTCACCTCTGTTTTGTTTATCAAATTTTTTCATTTGATATACATTAATTAGATAGCCTCTATGCACCCTAATAAACTGACTGAAGCCTTCAAGGGCTAATTCAAAATACTTTAAATTTTTAGAAACAGTTATTGGTTTTTCGTTTGTGGTAAAAATGTGTGTGTACGAACCGTCTGCTTTAATATACATGATGGTTTCAATTTTTATAAATTGATAGCCAGAAGTGGTAGGTATATTTATTGTTTTTGGAAGCTTGTTTTCATAGTTATCAATAAAAGTTTGTAGTTTTTTTTCTTTATAATCAGGTTGCTGTTTTTTAATTTTTTGTATTGCTTCTCCTAAGTGTGCTTCATGTATAGGTTTTAATAAATAATCAATTGCACTTAAACGAAATGCTTTTAAGGCATAATCATTATAGGCGGTTGTAAATATAATTTCTGGATTTAGGTTTTCTTTAATAAGCTGTTCGGCAAGTTGTATGCCTGACTTACCAGGCATTTCAATATCTAAAAATATAATATCAGGTTTATTTTTTTTAATTAATTCAAATCCTAAACTTGCATTTTCGGCCTCACCAACAATTTCTAAATCTTTTTTATACTCGTCCAACATTAACGCAAGTAATTTTCTGGCTTGCGGAGAGTCATCTATTATAATAGCTTTGAGTTTAGACATGTTGTTTAATTTTTATGGTTACTGAGGTTCCACTACTTATGCCAGATTGATCCATTAAATCTTCATAAACTGTGGCTACAACTCCTGGTTGATTTTTATTCATGACAGAAATTCTATGAATGGCTTCGGTAGAAAATGAGGTATGTTTTTTTTCGTTTTCAGCGTTAATCAATTGTGCTTTTTTTCTTCCGATGCCATTGTCGGTAATAGTAACAATTAACACATCGTCCTCTTCCCGAAAATTAATTGATAATTGTTTCTCGCCTTCTTTGTGTCTTAACCCATGCTTAAATGCGTTTTCTATATACGGCTGTAGTATTAATGAAGGTATTGAAATATGACTTGTATCCATAACATCGTTTATTTGGATATTATATTTAAACTTATCGGAAAACAAAATAGCTTCTAATTCAATGTAAAGCCTTAAAAATTCAATTTCCTCGTCTAATTTAACCCATGATACTGAACTTTGCTCAAGTATTTTTCGTACCAAATCTGAAAATTGCTGTAAATATCGAACTGCTTTTTTCTTATCGTTTTCATAAATGTATGCTTTAATTGAGTTTAATACATTAAAAATGAAATGAGGATTCATTTGTGCTCTTAAAGCAGTTTCTTTTGATAATCTTAAATGATGCTCAAGTTGTATACGTTCCAATTCTTTAGTTTGTTTTTTTTGTATTGCGTTTATTCGCTGTTTAAATATAGCCAATGCCAATGCTAAACACGTTAGAGCAATTAAAACATAAAACCACCAACGTTGCCAAAACGGAGGTTTTACATAACCAAAAATCAAAACACTATTAATAGAGTTTTTGCCTTGATGGTCTATCAATTTAATTTCTAAACTAAAATTACCAGTATTTAAAAATGGAATTTCAATGTGTTTTATATCGGACGGCAAAAACAGCCATTCACTGTTTCTTTGAAGTCGGTATGCGTATTGAAATTTATTTTCGGAGCTCAACGCAACCGCATCCAATTCGATTTTAAGTTCATCTTTATAATTTAAAATTAATTGATTTTTATACGCAACATTCTTATTATTTATAAAAATGCGTTTGAGGTATATTTTTGATGAAGTTTGTTTGATGTTTATTTTTAATGGAATTTGCTGTATGCCTTTTGCCGTAGCCAACCAAATAGAATTATTATCTAAATCTATAGCGTGAATATTATTAGAGCTTAACCCAGATAATCTATTAATTCTGTTTTTTTGTTTGGTATGAAAATCATACACAAATAAACCGTTGTTAGTTGCAACGTATAAATGAGTTGCATTTGCTTTTAATTGATAGCTTGTTACATTTGCTTGCAATGAAAATAATTGTATCGCTTTTGGTGAAATAGTATCAAATTCATAAATAATTCCATTAAAAGTTAGTGCATATAGTTTGTTGTTTAATGGAGAAAAATAAAGTGAAATTATTTGAACCCCCTCTAGCGATGTGGTTAGATAGTTCCATTGATTATTTTTAAACATATAAGTTTTAATGCCATCATTAGTAGCTAACCATAACTTGTTCTTGCTTTTATCAAAGGCAATTGACCTTGTCCATTGCGAAGTTAATTTTTTTTTTTTAAATTTTATATCTGAACTAAACCAAAATGTACCTTTTGATGTAGCAGCTATGTAAC
>CAYWAV010000190.1:0-2560 GCA_964456225.1 uncultured Chitinophaga sp.
GTCCTTGCTTAAAACCCAAAGTGTCGAGCCACTTACCTTCAAGTCTAATTTCGGGAATGGTCGTATTGGCATTAACCACTTCTTGCTGCGCGTTTCCCCCAACATCATTCCAATGCTTAGTTCCCTTTTTTGATAAAAAAACACGAAGATGGCAATCAGTTTGCAAGGAAACGCAAGTTGATTCAAACTCATCGCCTTCTATTAGTGACGCCCTTATTGGAATTATTTTATATCGAATTGTATAGTATGCGTATTGAGTAAAAGATGCACCACCATCTAAACCAACAACTACGGCCTCATGAAATCGTTTAATGTTAAAACCTGAACCAATTTTTTTACATTTGCGAATATCTGCTTTTATTGCAATAAATCTATTTGAATTTACGAACACCCCAATACCATCACAATAAGCATTATATGAGCAGGTTAAAAAATTAAGCCATTCTGGTGTTCCAACACCTTCACCATTGGAGTGTTCTGCTACTTTCCAATTGGAAACATTTGTATTAAATGAAATAATTGAGCTTACACAAACAGGAGGAGAACTAAATTCAAAATTTCCGTTGGGAATTATATTATTTTGGGATTTTAATTGATAGCACAAACTAAACAACAAAACGAGACTAAGGTTTTTTTTCATATGTCTATTCCTAAATTTATATTAGTGAAGTATCGCTTAAGGTGGTCATCTGAATAGTAATAGGATTCATGAGTGAAAATAAATTGAGTAATTGAAAGAGAAAAACACCTCTTTTTAAATCCAATTTTTAAGAACAATGGAACTGCCCATTTATTATGATCAACAATATTATTAATTCCGTCTTTAAAAGAATAATATTCTTTTAAAGACGTGGTTGTAACTTCCCCTGTTGGACTTGAATAAGAATTACTTATAAAACTTGAATAGGTATATTTGTAGCTAAACAATACACCTGTGTTTAACATTAAGAAATTTTTATTCTCTTTTTTAGATAAACAAATTATGTATTTAAGCCCCAAACCAAAATTTGCTAAAGAATATCTGGTTTCAAGTTCATTTGGTAATATAATACCATTGACCCTTTTCTCTTCCTTGAAATAATCTCCTCCAACCAAAAAGGTTAAAGGGATAGATAAATAAATTTGATTTTTAATTTTATATGATAGGTCGTAATTTACACCCCACATCAAAAATGCGTTTGACTTTACTACTGCTTTTTTATCTGCTTTAGGGGATATACCGATACATAATTCTATAGTATTATATTTTCTTTTAAACATGCAACTGTCTCTGTTATCAGCAAAACCGACAATAGAGTGAAATAAAAAAAAGAATAAAAAAATTATGTTTCCTTTCATAATAAAATTACAACTAATTATTTCGATTTTTCCAATTCAACGATTTTCGCCTGAAGCTCAATCATTTTTTTGTTCTGTTCTATTAAATATAAAGTTAGCTCCTCAATCTTTTGCATCATTATTGTTTGTGTTTCTGCCACTTTTAAACCATTTGCAATAATATCCTCAGCTGATGGTACCTCAGGTAGATGTTTATTAGCCTTAATATATTTCTCTAACGTTTCTAATGGCATCAATTTATAAGTGGGAGCAAAAACAAAATCACTCCATCCTGTTTCTACAACTATTTCTTTCGCCCTTATTTTACCATTTACAGCTAACTTATAGCCTGCAAAGTTTGATGTTCCAATGCCAACACTTCCTGTTATACTCGTCCCCATAATTATATTACCACCTTCAGCACCTGTGCACATATATATATCTTTACCACAATAATAATTTATTAAAAGGCTAGGTGGTGAAACTATGGTAGAATTTGTATTTTGAACATCAATAATCCCATTTGCCCCATCAAAACCCATTGACATTGTGGTAAATTGTGTCCCTGTTGGATCAGCTCCCCATGATTGAAAAATTCCCTCCGTTTGCATTAAAGAAAATATATTTATTCCAGAACATGCGGCTGATGCTCCGGCTGCTCCTACACTTGGAGGACTACCTAATGAATAGATTTCAGGACTTCCGCCAAAAGCTGGGAGAAAACTTAATTGTTTATTTCCAGCAAATGTAAAATTTCCACCAATTTTTAAATCTCCAGAAATTTTTGCATTTCCAATTATATCTAATTTTTCTGCTGGAGTAGTTGTTCCAACACCGATACTCCCAGACACAATTGCGTTGCCTTCAATAACAACATCTTTTTGAACTGTCAAAGAATCTTTTATTGTTGTAGCACTATCTATCATAACCTTTCCACAAACTTGTAGTTTTTCCGAAGGGAATAAAGTTCCCACTCCGACTTTCCCAGTGTCGCTTACCATATTTGTAGCAGTCTGTGAAGAAGCTTTTTGATTGAAACAAAAAGCAATAAATAAAAGGAAACAAAAAGATAAAGATTTTTTGAGGGAGGAGTGCTGTTTCATTTTCAAAGAAATTAGCATGAATTAGTAAATATTAACGAAGATAGCATAATTAAATTGTCATTGTTAGCATGGTGCTGCAATGTGCGATAGCCAAAACGGCTTTGCCGAAAAATGTGCGGTGGCGTAAAATTTAAACTTTT
>CAYWAV010000191.1:0-2555 GCA_964456225.1 uncultured Chitinophaga sp.
AATAATCAATTCAATAACAAATAACTAAAAAAACAAAAATGGAAAATTCAGCAACAAAAGAAGACAAACTAACCAAAACAATTGAAAAACAAACAATAAAAATTCCATCAGACATTTTCTTATTTACGGCTATGGGTATAGCCGGAGTTTCATTGGTTTTAAAATTTATGGGCCACCATGGTAATTCGACTTTTATAGGGCAATGGGTAGCTCCAATTTTAATCTTGGGAGTTTATAACAAATTAGTAAAGCAAGAAAAAAATAAATAAATTTTCTTGGTGGGTGCAGATAATATGTCAGATTGGCATAACGGGTATCATGAACACTGTAGTTTTCCAATCTTCTTGCAGTGACCAACGAAATGGTAGGCGAGTGTGTAACCGATTATTGTTTTCATCCACTTAGAAAATTTATTTCAAGTGTAAAAATAGAAATTGAAAATGCTGACAGCGAGTGCCGATAAGAGACTGTTTCGTTCCCTGAACATTATTAGGGTTTGCAGGAAGGGAATTGAAAATAATTTCAATTCCCTTTTATCGGTTTTCTCCCAATTATTTTAAAAAATATGTGTGTATTATATAATTCAATCTTTTTATTATGTAATGCTTTCAACAACTATTAAACACAATTTTGAAAAGCAGAGAAAATACATTCTATATATAAATAAAAAATAAAATGGAAAAAGAAATGACAACAACCAAAGACATTGTAGCTATTGCTACAACGGACGCTAAGACACTTACTGCCGCAGTAAAAGCTGCTGGCCTAGTAGGAACTTTGCAAGGAAAAGGACCATTCACGGTTTTTGCACCTACTGATGCAGCTTTTTCTGCAATACAACCAGAGGTAGACAAATTATTGAAACCAGAAAGCAAAGCAAAACTTTCTAAAATTTTGACTTACCATGTTGTGAGCGGAAAAATGAAAGCAGCTGATTTGAAAGACGGGCAAGAGTTAACTACCGTAGAAGGCGGGAAGTTGAAAGTAACCGTTAAAGACGGAAAAGTAGCTGTGGGCGGTGCTAAAGTTGCTACTGCAGATATTACTGCCTCAAACGGAGTAATTCATGTTATTGACAAAGTATTATTACCTAAAGATTAAATCATAACAAATTAGCACAAAAAACTTGCTAATAGTTATTGATTTAGCTTAATGAAACTGCATAATATGTCAGATTGGCTTAACGGGTATCATGAACACTGTGGTTTTCCAATCTTCAGACAGTGACCAACGAAATGGTAGGCGTGTGTGTAACCGTTTATTATGTATGTTTCATTAAGCAAATCTTTTTGAATAAAAATAAAGAATTTTTTAAAATTAACTTCTCTGGCAACTTTCAAAAAAAACAATTGTGAACTATATGTGGGTATTCATTATATGAAAAATTATTTGTTCATACCATTTAATTGCTTAAAAAAGTACTAAAACAAATTTTAGTGTAAGAATAATAATCTTGACAAAATAATTTTGAATTTCATTTCTCTAAAAAAATAATTTAGCATGTCCATACAAACAATTAATCCCACAACAAATAAAGTCATTAAATCTTTTACTGAAATGACAGAGATGCAGGTCCATGAAGCAGTAGAAAAAGCATCAAGCGCTTATGAAAGTTGGAAAAATTCCGATTACAAATTGAGAGCAGCTTTACTGCATAGGATTGCTGGTTTGCTAAGGGACAAGAAGGAGGTGTTAGCAAAAATGATAACATTAGAAATGGGTAAATTATTGGTACAAGCAGAAGGCGAAATAAAATTAAGCGCTGAAATATTTGATTATTATGCCAACAATGCCGAAAGTTTTCTGGCTGACAAAATACTCCATCCAACGCATGGAGAGGCATTAATCAGGCATGCACCTATTGGAGTTTTGTTCGGTGTGGAACCTTGGAATTTTCCATTTTATCAAGTAGCCCGTTTTGCAGCGCCAAATATTATGATAGGTAATACTATTTTGGTAAAACATGCTTCCATCGTTCCTCAATGTGGTAATGCAATTGAGGAACTATTTAAAGAAGCAGGAGCTCCAGTTGGCTTATACACCAACTTACTTATTTCTGGTAAACGGGCATCTGCTTTGGTAGCTGACAAAAGAATAAAAGGAGTTTCGCTTACTGGTAGCGAAGCCGCAGGTGCAAGTATAGCTTTAGAAGCAGGAAAAAATTTAAAGAAATCGGTATTAGAATTAGGAGGAAACGATGCCTTTATTGTACTTGATGATGCAGACATGGATAAAACTGTGGAATGGGCTGTAACAGGCAGGATAAATAATAATGGGCAATCTTGCGTTGCCTCTAAAAGGTTTATTGTGTTAGAAAGTGTGGCAGATATTTTTATAGAAAAATTTAAAACTAAACTTTCGCAACTAATAGTGGGTGATCCAATGGATGCTACTACACAATTAGGCCCGATGAGTAGCGAAGCGGCAGCAGAGCTAATAGCAACTCAGGTGCAAATGGCTGTCGATGGTGGTGCTGTAATTTTATTGGGTGGAAAAAGGCTACAAAGAGAAGGTGCTTTTATGGAGCCTACTATCATTACCAATATGCAAAAGGA
>CAYWAV010000192.1:0-2483 GCA_964456225.1 uncultured Chitinophaga sp.
TCGGTTTTGTTTAAAATGGTTAAACCTCTTACCAAAATAGGTAAGGAACATTTGCCGGATTGCTCTTTGTATTTTTCACGTATGTTGGTTCCAACTTCTAGAAGCTGAAGTGTTTCAGGATCTTTTCCAACCAATAAATTTCTAAAATGATCACCCATTCCGGCAACAAAATTATGACCATCAAATCCATTGTTCAAAATGTCGTTGAAAGTCAATAATGCACTTGAAATATTTTCACTTAAAATGGCATCTGTAACTTTAAAATAATAATCGTAATCTAAAATATTTAAGTTGTCGATTACTGCTTTATAAGTAACATTGTTTCCAGCAAAACTTACTATCTGATCAAAAATGGAACAAGCGTCACGCAAGGCTCCATCAGCCTTTTGAGCGATGATGTGTAATGCGTCTTTTTCTGCAGTTATGTTTTCATTTCCTGCAATGTATGCCAAATGATTGGCGATATCTTCGATTTGAATTCTGTTGAAATCAAATATTTGACAACGAGATAAAATGGTTGGGATTATCTTGTGTTTTTCGGTAGTTGCTAAAATAAAAATAGCATGTTTTGGAGGCTCTTCTAAAGTTTTTAAAAATGCATTAAATGCTGCTGATGAAAGCATGTGAACCTCATCAATCACATACACCTTGTATTTTCCTAATTGTGGGGCATAACGCACTTGTTCTGTTAAAGTTCGGATGTCATCTACTGAATTGTTAGAAGCAGCATCCAATTCAAAAACATTGAGAGAAGCGCCACTGTTAAACGATTCACAGGATTCACATTTATCGCAAGCTTCTGTTTCTGAAGTTCGATTGGTACAATTAATGGTCTTTGCTAAAATACGTGCACAGGTTGTTTTCCCTACTCCGCGCGGACCGCAGAACAAAAATGCATGAGCAAGGTGCTCCGTTTTGATGGCATTTTTTAAAGTATTGGTAATATGCGCCTGACCTACAACGGTATTAAACGTTGCTGGGCGATACTTGCGGGCCGATACAATGAAATTTTCCATAATTAATATGACAAAACTAAGTATTAAAATGAAAGATTAGAAGATTGTTTAAAAGTCGTGTTTTGGTTGATAAATATTAAATGGTAACTAAGTGATTGGGTGATTAAGTAATTGGGTGAGATGTTCTCGAAAAATTTTTGTGCTAAAATATAGTGGGATTGACACCAAGAAGTGGAAGTCGATTTTTAATAAATCGAATGGAAATTGCCCTTATTTGTTGTTAACCATTTGAAAATCAACAAATAGTAGTATCGTGCACAATCAGTGAGATATTTTGAATTTGAAACCTGAAATTTGAAATCTTTTTCTTATCTTTGCGTCCCTTTTAGAAAAAAGGCGAATTAAATTATTAACCAATTAAATTACAAAACAATGCTAAAACATTATGAAACCGTCTTCATTATGACTCCCGTTTTGTCTGATGAACAGGCAAAGGAGACGGTAAGTAAGTACAAGAAGTTACTTACAGACAATGGTTGCAAAATTGTAACCGAAAATGCTTGGGGATTGCGCAAATTGCAATATCCAATACAAAAGAAAACAACTGGTTTCTACCATTTGTTTGAATTTCAAGCTCCACCTGAATTTATTGCTGAACTTGAAGTTACTTATAAACGTGATGAGCGTTTATTGCGCTTCTTAACAGTTGCTCTTGATAAGCATGCAGTTGCATACAGCTTAAAGAGCAGAAACAAAGCAAAAGCAGTAGTTGCTTAATTCATTCATCTAAACATTTAAAAAAAATGGCAGACAATTCAGAAATCAGATATCTTGCACCTCCCACAGTGGACGTGAAGAAAAAGAAATACTGTCGCTTCAAAAAAAGCGGTATTAAGTATATCGATTACAAAGACCCTCAATTTTTATTGAAATTTATCAATGAACAAGGTAAAATTTTACCTCGCAGATTGACTGGTACATCAATTAAATATCAACGTAAAGTTTCTAAAGCAGTTAAGCGTGCTCGTCACTTAGCTTTATTGCCTTATGTTGCTGATATGTTAAAATAAGAGATAGGACATGGAAGTAATTTTAAAACAAGACGTTAAAAGCCTTGGATACAAGGATGACGTTGTAAATGTAAAACCTGGTTACGGAAGAAACTTTTTGATTCCCAATAACCTTGCAGAAATGGCTACTGTTTCATCTAAAAAGATGTTGACAGAAACTGTTAAACAAAGAGCGTTTAAGGAACAAAAAGTGAAAGCTGCTGCTGAAGCTTCTGTTTCTAAGCTAAAAGATTTAGTTGTAAAAGTTGGAGCTAAAGTAGGTGAGTCTGGAAAAATTTTCGGTTCAGTTACTACAGTTCAAGTTGCTGATGCAATGAAAAAATTAGGCTACGATGTGGATCGTAAAAACATTACAATGAACGAAGATGCCATTAAAACGGTAGGTACGTACACTGCAAATGTTCGTTTTCACAAAGAAGTTATTGCTACAATCACTTTTGAAGTAGTTCAAGAGTAA
>CAYWAV010000193.1:0-2462 GCA_964456225.1 uncultured Chitinophaga sp.
AAAATTATGCCCACACTTTTGTTCCTTCGGTGCAGTTTTTACAAATATCAATTTCGGAACGAGAATGAAGAACAGCTGCCCTGAAGTTATTGTATTTAGCACCTTGCCAAATTTGCCGGAATGAAGTCTCTTTCGAATCACCCAATGGGTGTTTCGCATCTTTATCAAAACAACAAGGCACCACTAATCCATCCCAGGTAATAACACTTGAGTGCCAAAGTTTCCAGCAATGGTTAAGCATTTTGTTTTTTATTTCATACGTTCCATTATTTTGTATTTTGTATCTGGAATATTTTTCGATTGTTGGAATAAGTTTATTCCCATTTGCATAATTATAAATTTGAGCTGTTTTAAAACGTACCTCATCTACACCTATTTCTTTCCCCAATACTTTTATATCGTTTATTTGATGCTCATTTGCCTTCACCACTAAAAACTGAAAAATAATGTGTGGCGTTTTCGATTTCAATTCTTTTTTCCATCTAATAATATTTTTTGTTCCTTCAATTACTTTTTTTAAACTTCCACCGATACGATATTGCTCGTACGTTTCCTGTGTTGTACCATCAATGGAAATAATCAATCTATCTAATCCGCTTTCAATTGTTTTTCGTGCATTTTCATCATTCAAATAATGTGCATTGGTTGATGTTGCCGTATAAATATTTTTTGATGACGCGTAATTTACCATCTCCAAAAATTGAGGATTCAAATACGGTTCGCCTTGAAAATAAAATATTAGGTATGCTATATCTTTATATAAGTCATCGACCGTATCTTTAAAAAAATCGTTTTCCAACATTCCTGTCGGTCTTAAAAACTCATGTTTTCCGCTTGGACATTCGGGGCAACGTAAATTACAAGCCGTAGTAGGTTCAATGGTTATGCTGATTGGAAAACCCCAAGTACAGGTGGTTTTACTCCACTTCGACCAATAATAACTGGATACTACTTTTGTAGCATTCCACATTCTTCTTGATGTAAATTTGGATATAAAATTAAATCCGTCAATCACTTTTGTATTCATTGAACTATACTTTTATAAAAAACAAATAATTTTTAATGTATTAATCCTGAAAATTATTTTTTTTGTGAGCGCCATCGCAATACGGTTTATTCTGTGAATGTCCGCACCGGCACAGGAAAGATTTTTGCTCTTTTATTTCTGAACTTCCATCTTTTTTCACTACCGTAATGCTTCCTTCTACCAATAGTGGGCCGTTTGCCAGCACCGTTACTTTAACGTTTGTGTTTTCCATTTTGTCTGTTTATTTATTCATTATATTAAAATCCAATCGGTAACTGCCGTTCAATTATTCCACCACCAACCAAGTCATCGCCTTCATAAAACACTGCTGATTGCCCGGGAGCAATAGCCGAAACTGCACTATGAAACAACACATTCAATTTGCCATTCTTCTTATTAGAAATAGTAGCCATTGAACCTGTATCTTTATATCGGATTTTTGTTATAGCTTCATAATTATCAGGCAAGGATGAGTATTTGCTTAGGTTAATTTTTCCAACTGTCATTTGTTGTTGTTCCATATCTTCTTTGCTTCCAAGCACAACCGTATTTGTTTCAGGGGAAATCTCCAACACATGTAATGGCTCACCAATAGCAATCTCCAAGCCTTTACGTTGGCCAATAGTATAAAATGGATATCCTTTATGTTTGCCTAAGACACGACCTTTACGGTCAACAAAATCACCACCATCAACACGTTGCTCCAGCCCGTTTACTTTATGATTTAAGAACCCACGATAATCATTGTCAGGTATAAAACATATTTCGTAGCTCTCGTTTTTTGCTGCCAAGTCCGCATATCCGTTATCAATGGCTATTTGTTTGATTTCCGATTTTAAATAATTCTGTAAAGGGAAAATAGTTCGTTTCATACTTTCTTGTGTCAACCCCCACAATACATACGATTGGTCTTTGCTTTGATCTAACCCTTTTGAAATCACATAGCGATTATTTTCTTCACGGATGCGTGCATAATGTCCTGTTGCAATAAATTCGCAATCCAACATGTTGGCACGTTTCAACAAAGCCTCCCATTTTATGTGTGTATTGCATAATACACAAGGGTTGGGCGTACGGCCCGCTAAATATTCATCAACAAAATTGTCGATTACGTGATTGCCAAATTCTTCTCTGATATCCAGAATTAAATGAGGAAATCCCAAATTTACAGCCAAGGCTCGTGCATCGTTAATTGAATCTAAACTGCAACAACCTGTTTCTTTTTTTGAGGCACCAGAAGATGCGTAATCCCATGTTTTCATGGTAACCCCAATTACTTCATATCCTTGTTCATGTAACAATATTGCGGCAATAGAACTATCAATGCCACCACTCATCGCCAATAATACTTTTCCTTTTTTACTCATTACTATTAATGATTTTGGGCTGTTTGTATAATGGAACCATAGAACAAGCTTCGCCATACATAATACTT
>CAYWAV010000194.1:0-2429 GCA_964456225.1 uncultured Chitinophaga sp.
GCAGACAGTTTAGCACTTCGAAATCCGCTTCTTCGCCAAGCGCCAAAACGTTATGCCCAATGCTATTACGACCGTTCAATAATAATTAGACCTTTGACAATTAAAATTAAACTTAAAAAAAACAGACAATGAAAAAATCAATTACAATTTTTAAAATCCTGACAATAGGGATTTTATTTTTATGTTTTACTTCTGCTTTTTCACAGCAGACGGCAGACACTTTAGCTAATCAGAAAACTAAGTGTATTCTTCAATACATCAGCGGACTCTCTTCACAACCCAACAACAAAGTAATCAGCGGACAATGGATGAACTGGCGAGGACTTCCAAATACACCAGCAACAGAATTTGATACAGCAATAACTTCTGTTTACAATCAAACTTCAAAATGGGTAGGAATTATCGGGACAGATTATATGCGCGAACATTTAAATCCATATTATAAAGCAATTGAAAATCTTAAATCTGTTAATCAACCTCTGATTGATTATTCGCAACAAGGAGGACTAATTTCAGTTATGGTTTCGTGGAAAAATCCTTGGACAGGCGGGAACACTGCTGATATGACAAATTCAAACAATTTATTAGATATTGTAACTAATGGGCATCCTGCAAATACTTTTTTCAATAAAGAGCTTGATAGTATTGCAGTTGGATTTCAGCAATTACAGGACTCTGGTATTACCGTTCTTTTCAGACCTTTTCACGAAATGAATGGTAATTGGTTTTGGTGGGGATCTAAGTCAACTACTTTACCTATTGCTTCCGACTTTACAACGCTTTGGCAGTATACCTTTAACTATTTGACCAACACGAAGAACTTGCACAATATTTTATGGTTCTATACTCCAAGCATTTTAGAAAGTTGGGAAACCAATCTCGCCTTCAAACCGGAACTATTTTATTATCCGGGAAATAATTACGTGGATATTATTGGATTAGATACTTACGGTGACACCCTTGACATTCGCCCCACAAATTATGCTGCGCTTTTAGCAACAGGAAAGCCAATTGGATTATCAGAATTTGGTCCGCAGAAGCAACACGTAACAAACAATCCTTTCTCCTACGATTATACTACATTGATTAATCAAATTAAAAACAAACATCCCGAACTTTGCTTTTGGTTGTCTTACAACCATTTTAAAGCAGGACAGACAAATAACTGGATTTATTATTCGCTCTCCACTCAAAATAATGTACCGGCTTTGCTTAATGACAGTTGGGTTGTAAATAGAGATGAAATTGATTATTCAGCGTGCCTGACAACCTCAATCAATGAGCAATCTCTTCATGAATCAATTTTTGTTTTCCCAAATCCCTTTACTACAGAGACCTCTTTGCATACAGACCATATATTAAATAATGCAACTCTTACAGTTTACAATTGTTTTGGGCAGACAGTAAAACAAATAAAAAATATTGCTGGACAGACAGTTACCTTCCATCGTGACAATTTACCAAGTGGTTTTTATTTCATTCATTTGACACAAGACAATAAAGAAATTATTAGAGAAAAAATAATCATATCTGACTAACTCGAAAGAAAGAAGCACTGGGCATAACAGCACCTAAAAAAAATGGCGGGGGAAGTGCGAATACAAACAGTTATGTAACTAATAAAGTTTTGTGCTTACAGACAGTTTTGTGCTCCGAAATCGCCAACTTCTTGTAGCCGAAAACCGTTATGCCCAATGCTATGAAAACCGTTCTAAGTTCAATAACAATTATACCTTTAATAGTTAAATTTAAAAAACAAAACAAACAATGAAAATTCTAACAACGGCGTTTTTATTTTTTTGCATTACATCCGTTTTTTCTCAATCGTATCCATCAACATGGACATCGAGAGGCGTTGGAGGTGGAGGCGCAATTGTTGCAGCCAGCATTAGCCCATTTAATAGTAATGAGTTTTTCATGACTTGTGATATGTCCAATCTGTTTCATACCACAGATTTCGGGCAAAATTATAGTATGATTCCTTTTACTCAACTTCAAGTGCAATTAAAATCTGAGGTTCAGTTTACTTCTATTCCATCAAAACTTTTTGTATTAAATAGAACAGCAGGATATGTTCCTTCAAAAAGTGATGATGGCGGAATTAATTGGACGAATGCAACCAACCCTTGTACAGGTTCTGCATATCAGCTTTTTGCAAGCCAACATGATACTGATCAAGTAGTAATTAGTGATATGAACAAAATTTATTTCAGCAATGCAGAAAACATATTGTCCAGCCATGCAACACTACTCAATTACCCTGGTACTTATGGCGGGCATATTGCCGGAGTATATTTTGAGAACAAAGACACTGTTTATATCTGCTCTCACGATTCATTAATCTACACTTTTAATGGTGGAATCTCATGGCTTTCGGCTGCTGCAGGCACTAATGGAATTCCCGCAAATGAACATATTATTTCTTTTAA
>CAYWAV010000195.1:0-2420 GCA_964456225.1 uncultured Chitinophaga sp.
CCGCATCAACATTTGTGGTAAAAATCGCCAACTTCTTGTAGCTGCAAAACGTTATGTGCAAGGCTAAGAAACAGCCTTTACAATACCTTTTTCAATAAGCCAGTCTTTATATTCCATAAGAATGAATGGAAGATTTAACGCTGATTTTTTATTTCTACTATCATAAATAAATTGACCGCTCTCATTTCTTTCACAGTCAATACTTTCGCAAAATTCAATTTCCTCTTTTATAATTTCCTGAGTGTCCATAATGTGTATTCTAAATTTAGTGCTGATAATCCGCCCAGCACATAACAGCGTATAAAAGATATGGCACATTGGCTTTGTGCCTTGATTTGAACATTCGTATAAGTGCCACATCTCTTATACGCAAAACGTTATGTGCAACCCTAAAACGACAGACAGTGCTAACATCAAAATTCGTAACATTGCATCAACATGACAAACTCTAATACAAAATGAAAAATTCAAAAAATAGTTTATTTATTCCCTTTATCATATTTGCTATTTTAATTTTGATTATTGCATTCTCGTTAAAGAATATTCATATATTGAATAATAATTCTAAAGCTGTTGTTCATGCTTTTGAGGTGAAGATGGCTTTGGCTAACAATCTTTCTTTGTTAAAGGATATTGAAACAGGTTCGAGGGGGTTTATCTTGACTGGGAATAATGAGTTTAAAGCACCCTTTGATTTGGCAAAGCCAGAAATTCAAAAAAACATTTTGCAGCTACAAACTTTGCTTGAAAATAACCCGATTCAATTATTTAAGCTCGATTCCCTTAAACAACTCATTGACCTCAAAATTACAATTAATGTTGAACTTATTAAAATTAGGGAACAGTCTGGATTAAATAAAGCAGTCGAAATTATTTCTGCCGAAAGAGGCAAAAAAGTAATGGACGACATACGAAAACTCTCTAAGAGTATGTTGGAGGTAGAACAGAAAATATTGAATGACAGAAATAAAATTTCGAGTCAAAGTTATTTCCTTGCTCAAATATTCGCTGTTTTAGGTGGCATTTTATCCATATTAATTGCAATCTTTTTAATGATTATTAATGACAAATCTTTAAAACTGAAGAAAAACATACTAAAATCGGAAGAAAAATTAAAGCAAGTATTGGAATCAGCACCAGATGGAATTGTGGTTATTGACAATAACAGAAAAATGCAAATAGTAAATGTGCAAACCGAAAAACTGTTTGGTTACACAAGGGAAGAAATGATTGGCAAAGAAGTAGAAATGTTAATGCCCGACCGTTTCCGTAGCGAACATCCTGCAATCGAACGAAAATTTATTGCAGACCAAAAAACCAGACTTATGGGGATTGGTAAAGAATTATTCGGAAAACGAAAAGACGGTAGTGAATTCTCAATTGAAATAAGTTTAGTTCCGTTGCACTCTGATGATGAAAAAGAAGGTTTGACAGTATTGGCAACTATCCGTGACATTACCGAAATAAAAAGAATTGCAAAAGAAATCTCAGATTACAAAAATACGCTTGATGAATTCGCTATTGTTGCAATTACTGACCAAAAGGGAATTATTGACTATGTAAATGATAACTTCTGCAAGATTTCAAAATACAGTCGAGAAGAATTAATCGGGCAAGACCATCGCATCGTTAATTCTGGCTATCATCCCAAAGATTTTATTCAGGGAATATGGATAACAATTGCCAAAGGAAAAATGTGGAAAGGTGAAATAAAAAACAAAGCAAAAGACGGAACAATTTATTGGGTGGATACTACTATTGTTCCTTTTTTGGATAAGCATGGTAAACCAAAGAAGTATGTTGCAGTAAGAACAGATATTACCGAACAAAAAAGAATTACAGAAGAATTGAAAGAGGCAAAAGAAGTTGCGGAGTTGGCTAAAATATTGGCAGAGGAAGAGAAAGCCAAAGCCGAAAATGCATTACAATCCAAGCAACAGTTTTTAGCAAACATGAGCCACGAAATCCGTACACCAATGAATGCAATTATTGGATTTACAAAGGTATTGTTTAAAACAGATTTAGTACCCAATCAAAAAGAATATTTGGATGCTATAAAAACCAGTGGCGATGGATTACTTGTGCTCATTAATGACATACTGGATTTGGCAAAAGTAGATGCAGGGAAAATGACATTTGAACAAACACCTTTCAAAATGCAAATCTCAATATCAGCCATTCTTCAGATTTTTGATTTGAAAATTCAGGAAAAGAGTATAGAATTAGTAAAAGAATACGATAACAGAATTCCTGAGGTATTGAAAGGCGATGCCGTGCGTTTGAACCAAATTCTTTTAAACCTTATGAGTAATGCTTTAAAGTTTACAGAGAAAGGAAAAATAACCATTGCTGTTCGTTTGTTGACTGAAGATAAAGAGACAGCAATTATTGAGTTTGCAATTTCCGACACAGGAACAGGA
>CAYWAV010000196.1:0-2414 GCA_964456225.1 uncultured Chitinophaga sp.
TGTGCCCACCAATCCTGTTCCACCTGTTACTAAAATCATGGTGTAAATTTACTCAAACAAAACAAATTAACTGATTTTATTTTGTTTTATCCTGTACTTTCTTGGATTCTCTTTCTTTTCTTTCCTCTTCCCTAACCTTCTCTTTGCATGCCGAATTTTCTAATTGAATTTCTTTTTTTAATACTGTCAGATTTTTATAATATTCAACAGCCTTTTTCTTTTCTCTTCTATAAAATCTAAAATAATACCGGTTGAAATGCTTGTATCGTTTTCCTTCAAAAACAATCTCTTTATTATTATACCATTTTTCTACGCGTAGCTTTCTATTGATTGTTGCGATAGATCTTTTTTTACTTTTTAACCGTTGAATTTCTTTATCATTTTGTCCCAACCGAACATTATTCCATTCTCGCCATTCAGTTTTAACGGCTTTGCATGAGTCTTTTATATTCAAGGATTTTATAACAGTATCCTTGCAGGAAGCATACACGGAATAATTAAATTTTAATTTTTGAAAGTAAAAAAATCTGATTTGATTCGATTGAGTTGCTTGGGTTTCATCATTTTCTGCCACCTCTTTCATTTGCTTCTGCTGCAGATAAATCATTGAATCCTTTACATTCGAAAGTACGTTATGCTGATATTGAAGTGTATCTACAGCTATTTTATAATTCCAATGAAAGAACACACGGTACACAATTTTTCTATAAATCCAATCGCACGAAACACCAATGATACTATCAATATTTTTTTCATTTTGTTTGATCAAATCAAAATTTTCATCTTTGTTTTCAGACAAAAGCAGATTCAACTTATTTTTAAGAATAGTGATCGAATCTGTGAAATTAGAAGAATAGTTATTGTATTCAGCTTGATTTAGCTCATTATCAGCATTTTTTCTTTCCGGAATTTTTAAACCATTGCTATTACTTATCTCATTCCTAATGCTTCTCTTTTCTGCCTTGAGCTTGTCAATTTGCCTTTCTATAGAATTAATGATAGCGTAATTTTTTTGTGTTTCTATTGTTATTTTTTTCTTTTGATATTTATTAAAATCCTTTGCATCTTTATTGTACTCTTTATTCTTCAACTTTCTAACATCTCTTTCTTTTGATGTATATTTAATATATGATTTCATCGCATCCTTTGCTTCATCTACAACGGTTTTGCATGAATCATAAATTTCTACTTTATTCTTATTCTCTATTGACTTTGATTTTTTTGTTAACCTAAACCATTTATAACCATACATAGCTTTTCCTTCGGCAAGCGTGCGATAGTTTTTAGGATTGAAATCGAAAGCAATTTCTGCTTTTTTCAAATAATCAATAGGAGCTTCGCTTTTATCCATATCCGGAATTGAGCCTGGAGAAGAATCAGTGTAGGCTGCCACCTCTTTAATATGTTTCCTGACTGTACTATCTTTTTCAAATGCAACAATAGGCTTTTCTGTTGTTAGCTGCCACCAGGGATGTGTAGGCAAATGATCGATCGCAAATGTATCGGGTTGGACAAAATAATAATTGTAATTTACTTTTTTAACAAATCTGTATTTCTGCTTAAAAGGAACATTTAAAAAATAATATAACAAGCGTCTGAAAATTTGTTGACGTGCCACTGTATAGCCCGAAGCCCAGGTCAGGTCCATCAATTGCCAACCTCCATCCACATTTACCGCACTCCAGCAATGATCATCCCTTACAAAAATGTCTGTCGGTTCATAGTTTCCTCCTTTATCATAACCTACAACGGTTCTTGCATCCACTCCTGCTTCCAAGCACATCGCTTCAAACAAATCACAATAGCCCTGGCAAATTGCTTTTCTTCTGCTCAATATTTTATTCGGACTGTGTTTTTTTCTTTTATCCGTTCGAATGACTTTTGCATCGTACTTAATATTGTTCATTATCCACACCGAAATACTTCTCACTTTTTCATCATCCGTAGTATATCTGTGAGTTAAATAATGTGTGAGTGGCTTATACAAACGAGAAACACCAGGAGGAACATTTTTTGCATAACGATCGATGGAAGAGTAATCCTTTTCTTGTCCCCGCAGATTCAGAGAACATAAAAAATTAAAACACAAAACATAAAAAATAATTCGAAACGGAGTAGTATTCATAAAAAATATTAAAAAAGCAACACGCATTCTATTTTCAGTATTGCTACCTTACCTGCTATTATACATGTTAGACGAACATTTGCATAATCGTTGCTTCATATCATAATCCATACCAAAATCTTAATGAAATGGGATTTATACTATATTTGTAGCAATAAAAGCATAAAAATGAAAACGAATTTTGTTGAAGAGCTTAAATGGCGCGGAATGTTGCAGGATATTATGCCTGGAACAGAAGACTTATTGAATAAAGAGATGGTAACCGGGTATATCGGTTTTGATCCAACTT
>CAYWAV010000197.1:0-1948 GCA_964456225.1 uncultured Chitinophaga sp.
TAAAAAATTCCGATAAATTTTCCGGAACGGGAATCCTTACAACTTGATCAGCCGCCAAGCTAAAATTTAAAATTCCATTTTGATACATGTAGTTCATTAATATGCCCAAAACTACAACCACCAGGGGGCCATTTATCATTCCAAATATTTTGTGTTTTTTTGACAATACGGTATCCCATAATATAAGTAGCGCTAAAGATATTATTGCAATAATTACAGCTCCAGGAGTTACGAAATCAAATGCTTTAAAAATTTCAGAGAAAGTATTTTGTCCATCTGATTGAAGAAAAGCATCATCTCCTTCTAAATCTTTATCCCAACCTAATGCATGTGGAATTTGTTTTAGAATTATCAAAAGTCCGATACCGGTTAGCATTCCCTTAATTACAGACGATGGAAAAAAGTAGGCAACGAATCCCGCTTTTGCATAACCTAAAATAAGTTGAATGATTCCTGCTAATACAACGGCTGTTAAAAATGCTTCCCATGAACCACCCAAAGCAGCGATGGAACTTAATACAATTACAGCTAACCCTGCTGCAGGACCGCTCACTCCCAAAGGAGAGCCGCTTGCTATACCTACTGCAATACCACCTACAATTCCTGCTATGATTCCAGCAAAGAGTGGTGCGCCTGAAGCAAGGGCAATGCCCAAACATAGTGGTACAGCAACAAAAAATACTACAATGCTTGCCGGCAAATCGTGTTTTAAATCTTTAAATAGATGTTTCATATTTATTTGAGTTTTATGGTACGCAACAAAGATAGTAATATTATTTTAATAAATAGTATTACTATCATTAAAAATATTATTACATTTGTTAAAAAGATGCAAAATGGAATTATCTCTTAAAATAAAAATGAATGAAAAGCTGTTCATTCGTGACCCTGAAGAAACAGAATTGGGCAGGAACATTATACAGCAGAGTATTATACTTATTCATAAAATTGGATTTGAGGCATTCACCTTTAAAAAATTAGCAGCTGAAATTAATACCACCGAAGCAGGTATATACCGCTATTTTGAAAACAAACTACTCTTACTTATTTATATTGTTGATTGGTATTGGAGTTGGCAGGAATACCGGTTGATGTTTCAAACCAATAATGTGAAAAAGCCCGAAACGAAATTAAAAAAAGTGATAACATTGCTTTCTGCATCTGTTGTTGATGATGCGTCAACACCTTACATTGATGAAAAGTTACTTCACGAAATTGTAATGGCAGAAGGAGCCAAATCATATCTTACAAGACACGTTACTGAATATAACGAAGCAAAATTATTTAAACCGTATAAAGATTTATGCGCAAGGATTGCCGATATTATTAAGGAGTGTAATCCTAAATATAAATTCCCCCGTTCATTAGCTTCCACTGTTATTGAGATGGCGCACGCTCAGAGTTTCTATATGAAAAACCTCCCGTCACTTACTGATTTTGGAAATTCTAAAGATGAAACGAAAATAGCGACATTCTTGGAGGATATGGTTTTTTCTACTATCAAAGTATAATAGTTTCTTGTCTGGTTTGAGATTCGGCTTGAGCTATACTAATTTCTCGAAATTTTCTTGAGCGGCCCTTGTAAGGATATGTAAATATGCACCTACAATCAAAAAAGTCTATCAATTTAATTTAGAAATTGATGCGCTCTTTAGTCTAACAAGTAAACAGCAAATATTATTACTGAAGAGTCTTCCAAAGATGGTTCTGACAAAAGTGCATTGTTCGCGATTACAAACATATTGGGAGAAGAATTATTAACGAGTTGGCTAAAATTGAAAATCATTAAGCGGATTAATATCCACGACGTTATGGTTTGGTGCAGGACAGAAGTTCAGCAGCGGGTGGGGTATTAAATTGACAACCGGATTGCTGCCACAAAATAAGGCAAACTAATTTTTATTTTTAGTCCGCCAATATTTTGTACTCTTTTGACAAGTCGTTTTTC
>CAYWAV010000197.1:1958-2409 GCA_964456225.1 uncultured Chitinophaga sp.
AAAATAAACTTACCACTTTGATCGGCCAAACTGTAAACAAAAACTTCAGTTGATTCGTTCGTATAGATTTTCTCCTGAATGAAATACATACCGTTTTCCATTTTTTTTATCCATCGATTCGTTGGCTGAATAAACCAATTGCCCGTTGAGGTATTTAAAATGCCTGATCGATAAAGTCCCGGAATCGTTGTTTTAGTTCTAGTTATTTCACCTTGAAAATCACGCAAATAATTTTCAGGCATTTCAACCTCTTCAAAAACCTGAGCATCGGCAAAATCTTCAATATAAATTAAATATTCAGTAAAGGACAGAATTCTGAGAGAATTGCTAATCTTTGACTCAACGGATAGTAACTTTTCAATATTACTGCCTTTAAGAAGATTCTCTTTTAATTCCTCGGAGTATTTGTCGATTTCAATATATGATACCGGCAATTTATTTTGATCGATTA
>CAYWAV010000198.1:0-2356 GCA_964456225.1 uncultured Chitinophaga sp.
TTAAATCCCTTCGCGGATTACCTAATTCAGTAAAAAATATTCTGCAACAAATACCGGCATCTGCTCACCCAATGGATGTTATGCGTTCTACCGTTTCAGCATTTGGTAGTATGCAACCTGAAAAAGACGACCATAATGTTGCAGGAGCCAGAGATATTGCCGATAAACTTTTAGCCTCTTTCAGTTCAGCACTTCTTTACTGGTATCATTTCTCTCACAATGGAAAAGTTATAGAAGTAGAAACAGACGATGATAGTATAGGCGCACACTTTTTACATCTTTTACACGGCAGAAAACCTTCAGAATCTTGGGCGAAAGCAATGCAAATATCGCTTAACCTTTATGCAGAGCACGAGTTTAATGCTTCCACTTTTACCAGTAGAGTTATTGCTGGTACAGGGTCAGATATTTATTCTGCAATAACGGGAGCTATCGGTGCATTAAGAGGTCCTAAGCATGGAGGAGCAAATGAAGTAGCTTATGATATTCAAAGCAGGTACGGTTCACCCGATGAAGCTGAAAAAGATATTCGCAGTCGTTTAGAAAAAAAAGAAATTATCATTGGTTTCGGACACCCTGTTTATACAATTTCTGACCCTCGCAACGCGATAATAAAAAAAGTAGCTAAACAATTATCCGAAGAAGCAGGCGACATGCTTCTCTTTAACATTGCTGAACGTTTAGAAAAATTAATGTGGGATGAAAAAAAAATGTTCCCTAACCTTGATTGGTTCTCAGCAGTTGCCTATCATCTCAAGGGCGTTCCCACATTATTATTTACACCACTATTTGTAATATCTCGTGTTACTGGGTGGAGTGCACATATTATTGAACAACGCCAAGATGGAAAAATAATCCGTCCGAGCGCAAATTACATCGGACCAGAAAATAAAGCATTTACACTAATTCAAAACAGATAAAAAATATGTCAGCACACATCTCAAATGAAAGACCGCAACCCGATAAAGTATTAACGGACATAGTAGATTATGTACTTAATTATGAAATTAAAAATGAACTTGCATGGCAAACAGCACACTATTGTTTATTAGATACATTAGGGTGCGGTTTCGAAGCACTCACTTACCCTGCATGCACTAAATTATTAGGACCTGTTGTGCAAGGCACTGTTGTTCCTAACGGAGCAAAAGTGCCTGGCACTCAATTTCAACTTGACCCAATACAAGCAGCATTTAACATTGGTACAATTATTCGTTGGCTTGATTTTAACGACACGTGGTTAGCTGCCGAATGGGGACACCCTTCCGATAATCTCGGTGGTATTCTTGCTACTGCTGATTGGGTTTCAAGAACAGCTGTTGCAAATGGCAAACCTGCGGTACTCGTAAAAGATGTGTTAGATGCTATGATAAGAGCACACGAAATACAAGGTGTGTTGGCATTAGAAAACTCATTCAATAAAGTTGGTTTAGACCATGTTGTTTTAGTAAAAATAGCTTCTACAGCAGTTGTAGGAAAAATGATAGGGCTTACAAGAGAAAAATTAATTAATGCAGTATCACTCGCTTTTGTTGATGGACAGGCATTACGAACCTATCGTCATTCACCGAATACAGGCAGCCGTAAATCATGGGCAGCGGGGGATGCAACTTCCCGTGCAGTGCGGTTAGCATTAATTGCACAAACTGGTGAAATGGGTTATCCTTCAGTATTAACAGCAAAAACCTGGGGTTTTTATGATGTGTTATTTAAAGGCAAAGAATTTAAATTTCAACGTGAGTATAGTTCTTATGTAATGGAAAACGTACTATTTAAAATTTCTTTTCCCGCTGAGTTTCATTCGCAAAGCGCTGTTGAAGCAGCTATGACTTTGCATGCTAAACTAAAAACATTAAACAAAACAACTGATGATATAAAAAAAATAACCATTCGTACACACGAAGCAGCTATTCGCATTATCGACAAAAAAGGCTCTTTGAATAATCCTGCGGATAGAGACCACTGTATTCAATACATGGTTGCAGTTCCATTGATTTATGGAAGATTGACTGCTGCGGATTACGAAGACAATATAGCATCAGATAATAGAATTGATGTGCTGCGCGATAAAATTAATTGTGTAGAAGATGTACAATTCACTAAAGATTATCACGACCCTGAAAAACGTTCTATTGCAAATGCCTTGACTATCGAGCTGAATGATGGAACTATACTAGAAGAAGTAGTAGTAGAATATCCGATTGGACACAAACGCAGACGAAAAGAAGGGATACCTGAATTATTGAAAAAATTTAAAATTAATCTAGCACGAAAATTTCCTGAAAGACAACAGCAAATTATTTTAGATCTTTCTTTGGATTATCACAAGCTTGCAAATACTCCGGTAGATGAGTTT
>CAYWAV010000199.1:0-2318 GCA_964456225.1 uncultured Chitinophaga sp.
CCACTGAACCGCCAATTTCTTGTAGGTGCTGTTATAGGCATGTGCTTCTCGTCAGGCAAAGTTCTATTGTCACTGCTAACTTTCTTTTTCAAATCTGTGGCCTATGTAAGGGTCTAACATATAAATACCATCAAACACTAGTAGTCTGTTGTGATGACAAAGGGTACACTCGGCATATTTAAAATACGGTTCCAAGTCAAACCACTTGCTTTTATCAGGTGTCACTAAGTAAACATGGTTTTCAATTGGAATGTCCTCAATGATACTAAAATTTGTAATGATTTCTTCTTCAATGAATGCTGGATTACTTCCTGCCAAATTATAAGAACTGATGCTAAATTTGCTCCCGGATATGCGTCTGTGATTGATTACATGGTAATACTTAAAACGATAGAATAAAGGAGATAACAACCTTTCCATCTCCTCAATTGCAGGTAAACATTCTTGAAATAGTTTTTTATAGCCACTATCCTGACAATTAATATAGCCATGACCCCTTTGTTCGTTTCTTATGTAGGTTATTTTATTATCGTTGGCTAACTGGGTTACTTGTTTCACTTTTGTTGCAAAATCTCTGGGCAACTGAAAATTCCAATCGTTTTGCATTGCTTGGCTACTTAATTTGGCTAAAGCATTTACCCAATTACCTAAAGATGGTCTCTCTGAAAGATGGTTTTCTTCAAGAAATATTTCTACCTCCTCCTTTGTTTTGGTCAAATGAGCTATCATCAACACTGCCGTTCTAACGATGCAATCGAAGTGGTCAATAAGCATTAATAATTTACGGAACGGTTCTAATGTCGTGCTGAGTTTGCGTTTTGTAATGGCAACTGTAAAAGGAAGATTTTCTTCAAAAGATAAGGGTTTTTGAAAATTAGTATTAAAAAGCATTTTTTTTCGGAGACTTTCAAAAATATCTATTGCCTGCCTTATTTGTTCCTCTTCAGCAATTTCAGATAGCAACTTTAAGCAGGTTGGACAAATGTCCGCAGTTCGCAATTTAAATGATATATCCACTTTCCAACCGCACATGTCATTCATACAACCTATTGGTTCTTGATGAACAAAATCCATGAACGTGTCTGGATACTTATTAAACGCCATGCTACCAAATACATTCATGATTATCTCATAAGCTATGGGATAGGAAGGTTCACAGTAGATATAATTTTCCCACTCAACAGCATGAATAAAAATGGTTCTTTCACACTTAAGTGAAAAACTGCTAAACCAATTTGCATCGTTATGCAATTCAGTAAGGACAACTAAGAAATCGTCATTGTCAAATTTGTTTGTAATGCGGTATTCAGTGCATAAGGAAAAGAATTCGTCCCATGAGAAAAAATCCTTTTCAAAAACTAATGGCTTTTTTTCCTCAACAAATTGCATAGGTCCATTATGAGGCAGTAATAAGTCCAGTGCCTTTTTTAATACCGAGCCATGCAATCTTAATGTCCTTGTTAACCGAACTTTCATGTCATTTATTTATGGTGATGTGTCTTGTCAGCATTGCATACAACGTGAGTATATGTGGCGGTGCCGACCTTGTGGAGGCACTGATCACTATACACATTGTTCTATACCGTTTTCATTTTTTGCTTTTTAAGTTCAACATCTTTTTTTGCAAGTTTTTCAACTTTTGATGCCATTTCATACATTGTTTTATTCGATTTAATTTTAAAATCTTTTCTTGGACAAGTTAGTCTTACACCTCCAAAGAATAGATGTTTCTCTTCTAATTCTGTTCCGCAATTTGGACAAAGTGCATCAGTAGAAATGTCTATTGCGTTTGGCTCAATATACTTCCACATATTTTTCTCATTCACCTCATCATAAGTGTTAATCCGAGGATGTCTAATTATCCATTCTAATCCAGAATATTTGTATCTACAAATTTCAACATATCCGCCTGAAGGAATGAAAAATATTGGTGGGGCAGTTCTCTGATTTCGTTTCATAATTGCTAAATTCCTTCGGTAAAATGAAGCCAATATTATCCATACAGCGATTACTCCAAAGAATGTGAAATAAACCCATGCATCTAATTGAAGAAAGTAGCTTTTTATATCTCCCGTTTTCGAATATGACACAAATGATAAAACAACTGGGCTAATAACGAGTACTATTATTGGTGATATAATTCTTGAAAATACTATTTCTGTAACTTTATTCATAAGCTTCTTTTTGGCTTGAACTCATTTATCTATCTCAAAATTTAAAGCGATGTTTCCCATTTTTGCATTGTTATTATTTAATGGTATAGAATCGAGTCACCCCGGGGAATTTCACCCCGAGGTTCTCACGGAACCGTGCTTGAA
>CAYWAV010000200.1:0-2282 GCA_964456225.1 uncultured Chitinophaga sp.
CTTGAAAGCAATCCAGTCTGGTATATTAAAAATTCGTTTTCTGAGTCATTAATGTCGCCGTCATTATGCTTGCTGTTTTCATTAAAATATTGATCGAGATAGTTAAAAGTTGAGCCTAGAATATTTCGCACTTGTGAATCACGACCATCTGATTTTAATTTTATTTGCAATTCTGTAATGTTAGCGCTTAATCCTTTTGTGTTTTTTAATTTGTATCTCAAAAATTCTTCTAATGCACGCCTTAAACTTTCTGCTGATTTGATATGTTTCCTGGATTGATAAAATTGTAACGCTTGAATAAAGTGTTCGGCGCTTTCTTTATTGAGAAAAGATAAAGGTGAATTAACCAGTTCTTGATCGAGAATCTCTTCGCCTTTTGGATAGAGAAGGACTTCTCCACCTGAAACTATTATTGATAAATTTACATTAGACAATTCAACCACTTCAACAACCTTTCTATACAAAATATCTTTACTATATGTAACCTCATGTCTATAACCACCCGTTTGGGTGATATCTAGAGAAAAGATAACTTCAATTAGTTTGAAAAATTCTATTTCAATATTTTCCTGATTTAATCTGTCAATTATATTTGTGCTCCATGTGTTATCCATCATTCCACTATGCCAAACTTCTTTAATTCCATAGTACTGACAAAAAGCAGTAATACTTTCATTTGTCATGTGCTGATCGATACCCTCAAAAATATTTAAGATTCTTGTCTTGAATTTATTAAAAGCATCCTCGTAAGAATCGGCTGAGGTAATACTCCATCTCTTATTAAATTTGTCCATTTTATCTTTTAAATTCATATTATTTTCCGTGACACTTCTTATATTTTATGTCAGAACCACAAGAGCATTTTTCGTTCCTGCCAACTTTTGACAGCACATTCTCTTGGGCTTTCTTCTTCACGCCAGTCGTTAGACCAGAACCTGCCATCACCATCATCGGCTTTTTATCTCCGTAAACCATTTTTTTGTGTGTGTAATCATTCACGAAAGTACGAAGAATCTCGTGAGCAATTTGTCTCATGGCCGCTAGTTCAGCTCCTTTAGGAGGTGCATGCTCTTGTCCATTAGCTGATCCCTCCCAACCAAGGGAATTATTTCTAGCTAAATCAACATATTTCTGATCTAGCTCCGGATCAACATGAGATCCTCCATCTTTGTTAGCCACTGCAAGAACAATTTCTTTTCGTGTAAATGTTTCATTGTTTTTATCGTGGAAAACGATTCTATTCCAATATTCGTCGTATGGAGCATGTCTTGGATCACTACCCGGGATATCATCCAGATACGGAACAAAAGTTGTTTCCTCTTTACCCACGCCAATACCGAACAGTCCTACATAGCTCCCCAAACTTTTTACTTGTTCGTAGTCTTTCGGAATCCCATCAATAAGACATGAATCAAAAAAATCGGTCCTTTCTAAATCAAGTTGAGATAACAACGAGTGGGATTTGTCGGTGTTGTGAAAAATTACACGAATGGATGAAGCCATGGATTTAGCCACAACAGTTTGACCTTGATCGTACAAATCGGACAAGACACCCAAAAGATCCAACTGTAAATCCAGTTGCTTTTGTAGATCTTCTGTTGTCTGTCGAATTTTACTCATATATTTGTTCTAACTCTCCCACTCAATAAATCCTGCATTAGGCCTTTTTTGAGGAGGGTAAGTTTTTCTTTTAATTTCTTATTGACCGAAATCTTTTCATCGACTGCTGAAAGAATTCGTGCAATATCTAATTGTTCATTTAAAGGAGGAAGTGCAAATTCATAACCGTTCAACTCATCTCTGTTTATTTTGGGTATACCTGTCCTGGCGGAGTTACTATTAGCGAAATCAGTAAATGAATCACTTAAAAGAATATAGAATAAAAAAACATTATCAAATCCGTCCATGCCTTTTATTGGATACATGTCCGCACTACATAAGCATTCTTCGTAAGCCAAAGTGACTTTTTTAAGGTACGGACGGATTTTACTATAAATCACGTCTCCCTTGTCTACGAAATATTTTCCACTAATAGCACCCTGCTCTTCCGCAGTCTCATTATAAATAATCCGGCCTGAGTCAGATTCAACATGATTCGGGGCGACAAGAGACATGTGTTTGTATGGTTCTTTTTTGGGGTCTACTTGGCCATTTGTAATTCTTGCAATCTCACCAAACCTTGAAACCTCCCATCCCTCTGGAATCTCGCCGAATTTTGTCTTTTTAAATTTTGTATGCCCAATCCCACGAGTAAAAAGCTGTTGCATCAACCCGCGCTTGAG
>CAYWAV010000201.1:0-552 GCA_964456225.1 uncultured Chitinophaga sp.
CAAAAGAAGCTATAAAGTTTTTTAACTCTTCTATATTCCAGTTTATATCTACATTGTAATAATGCGGTTCCATAATTATTAAATTTTGTTTTGTAAACTCATCCATCCACCACCGTTATGCACTTCAGCAAAACCAATTGATTTCAAAATACTTTTTGCCGAAGCACTTCGCATACCTGATGCACAACAAGTGATAACGGGTTTGTCTTTTTTTATTTTTAAAAAATTGTTTTGCAAGTTTGGTAATGGAATATTCACTGAACCTCTGATGTGTCCGCTTTGGAATTCTCCTTTGGTTCGCACATCAATTATTTGTGCTCCATTTTGCAGAAGTTCTTTGTAGTCTACTTTTGGACTTAAACCGAATATGTTCTTAAGTAATTGTATCATCGTTTTTATATTGTTTGATAATTGTAATTTACATCCATCCAACTTCCACCATTTTCACATTCAATGCCGCAACTTTGTAAAAATGAAGTTGCTTGTCCGCTGCGGTTGCCACTTGCACAACAAAGTATTATTGGTTGCTGTAACGATTTAATTTCTTCTAGG
>CAYWAV010000201.1:562-2262 GCA_964456225.1 uncultured Chitinophaga sp.
ATATTGATACTTCCGGCAACATTACCACCCATGAACTCTCCGGGAGTTCTAACATCCACAATTGTTTTTTTGTTTTTGTCCATTGTTCCTGATTTTTATTTTTCCGTTCTTAATTATTGGTATTCGTGAGATTATTTATTTTTCCAACCATACAACTGGTATAGCTTTTTAGCTGTAGAAGCAAACCATTCTTTTCGGTAGCTTCGGGATAGCCAAGTGAATGAAGCTTGTCTATTATTACTTGCCGATTTGCGGTATCGTCATAAGATACTTTTACCATATCTTTTTCATTGAATACTTCGGCAGCCGATACGCCATTCAATTTTAATAATTCATTTTTAATTGTTGTAGCACAACCACCACATTTGATATTTGCCACTATGATTTCTTCTGTTTTCATTTTTCTTTTGCTTTTTCGTTTTTAAAACTACTGAATAATAAACCTCCCATCATAGCACCATACAATGTGCTGTTCAACGGTTTTGAAGTAATGGAACAAGTTCCGCTGGCACAACCAACAAAATGGTAGTAAGCGTATCCGCCAATTGCACCCACTAAAATTCCGATAATGGTAAGTTTGTGTTTCAGTATTATATTCATCTTATAACATGGTTGTTGGGCACACGTAATCAGTTACTATAAATTTTCCTGATGCTTTAATGGCTGCAAAACCACCATCTACATCAATCAAATTGTTGAATCCTCTTGCTTTTAGAATGGATGAAAAAATCATGGAGCGGTATCCGGCTGCACAATGCACGTAGTAGGTTTTATTTTTGTCAATCAGCGTAATGCTATCGTTGATGTAATCTAAGGGTGCGTTTTGAGCACTGGCAATATGTTCTGAATCATATTCGCTTTTCTTACGCACATCCAGAATATTGATTTCAGGATTTTTTGTTTCGGCTTCGGCAAATTCATGTGCTGATACAGATTTAATAATATCTATTTCTTTACTTGCATATTTCCACGCATCAAAACCGCCTTGCAAATAACCGATGGCATGATCATAACCTACCCGTGCCAATCTGGTAATCGCTTCTTCTTCTCGACCGTTCTCAGTTACCAAAAGAATTTTCTGTTTAATATCAGGAATTAAAGTTCCTACCCACACCGCAAAACTTCCGTCAATGCCTATATTGATGGAATTTGGAATAAACCCTTCGCCAAACGTTTTGGCATTGCGGGTGTCTAACACTAATGCTTTTGTTTCGTTGGCAATTAAATCAAACTCATCAGGCGATAAAGCTTTTGTTCCTCGTTTCATCACTTCATCAATTCCATCGTAGCCGTTGATGTTCATCAATACATTCTTCGGAAAATAACTTGGCGGAGGCATCAACCCTTTTAATAATTCCTGTATGAATTGCTCTTTACTTAAGCCCGGGCGAAGTGCATAGTTTGTTTTCTTTTGGTTGCCGAGTGTATCGGATGTTTCTTTGCTTAAATTTTTTCCGCAAGCACTTCCTGCACCGTGAGCAGGATATACAATTAAATCATCGCTCAATGGAAGAATTTTGTTGTGAAGCGATTCATAAAGATAAGTCGCTAATTTTTCTTCGGTTAAATCTGCAATTACATGTTGAGCTAAATCAGGGCGTCCTACATCACCAATAAATAAAGTATCACCGGTAAAGATGGCTTTCTCTTTTCCTTCCTCATCTATCAACAAATAACAACTGCTTTCCATCGTATGACAG
>CAYWAV010000202.1:0-2253 GCA_964456225.1 uncultured Chitinophaga sp.
TAATGACAAACACTAATACAACGGTTACATTTTATGATGTGAATTATCAAAAAGTGGCAGATGTGAACTTAACAACCAACGAATACGGAACATTTAATGGAACATTTACAACTCCGAGCGGTGTGCTGAACGGACAAATGAGTTTGGGGAACGGAAGCGGAACGGTTTATTTTTCTGTAGAAGAATACAAGCGTCCGAAATTCGAAGTGAAATTTAATCCTGTTAAAGGAAGTTATCGTTTGAGTGAAACGATTAGTGTAAATGGAATTGCTAAAGCTTATTCCGGAGCCAACATTGATGGAGCAGAAGTAAAATACAGAGTAGTAAGAAACGCATCATTTCCATCTTGGTGGTACTGGTGGAGAGGATATTATCCGCAATCACCGCAAATGGAAATTACAAATGGTGTCACAACATCAAATGATACAGGTGCGTTTTTTGTCGACTTTAAAGCCATCCCTGATTTAAGTATTCCTAAATCGTACGAGCCAACCTATTCGTATACCATTTATGCAGATGTTACAGATATTAATGGTGAAACACATAGTTCACAAACTTATGTTAGTGCTGCTTATACTGCATTGACTTTAAATGTGAGTATTCCTGCCTTGTTAGAAAAAGGAAACAAAAAAGCATTTGCAATCTATTCTACAAATATGAGCGGACAGTTTGAAAAAGCGCAAGGGAAAGTAGAAATCTATAAATTGATTGAACCCGATAAAACCTATCGTACACGTGCTTGGTCGCAACCCGACAAATACATTATGACTCAGGCTGATTTTGAAAATGACTTCCCGAAAGATTTGTACAAGGATGAAAACAATATGTATAAATGGAAACGCGGAGAAAAAGTATATGAAAAGACATTTAATAATTCGAATACTGCTACTGTGTTGGCTACGAATCCACCAAAAATCATCAACGATCAGAAAAACGACTCAGTAAAACTTACAAATCTCTCTTCCTGGAAGCAAGGCGTATATGTGATGGAAGCGCATAGTAAAGATGCGTATGGCGAAGATGTGAAGGACATAAAATACTTTACTGTTCATTCTACAACAGGAACAGAAGTTCCAAGCAATGTGATCAACTGGTTTAATTTAATTACAACAAATGCTCTGGAGCCGGGTGAAAAGGCGAAATTCATTGTTGGTTCAAAAGAAGAAAATGTGAAAGTGCTTTATGAAATTGAACACAAAGGAGAAATTGTAAAAAAGGAAATCATCATTCTTAATAAGGAACAAAAACTAATTGAGATTCCGATTGAAGAAAAACACAGAGGAAATTTTTCATTCCATTATGTGTTTATCAAAAATAATCGTGTCTATTCTCAAAATGCAGTTATCACAGTTCCGTATACCAACAAAGAACTGGATATTGAGTTTGAAACGTTCCGTAATAAATTGCTACCCGGACAAAATGAAGAGTGGAAAATTAAAATTAAAGACAGGAAAGGAGATAAGGTTGCTGCAGAAATGATGGCTACTTTGTACGATGCTTCTTTGGATGCGTTCAAACCAAACAATTGGTATTTCAATATTTATAATAATTACTATTCTAATTTATATTGGGAAACCAATAGTGGATTTGGAGTTGTGAATGCACAATTATATAGTAATGATTGGAATAAATATCCAGGTGGCGCATATCGTTATTATGATCGCTTAAATTGGTTTGGATATAATAATGGCTATTATGGTTATAATGATGACTATGATGGAAATGGTAATGAATATAATGTCAGAGGTGCAAGGAGTAAAAGCAGTTTCGCTTCAGTTTCCGCAGTTATGGTTGACGAAGAAAAATCTGTAGAAAGAGAAGAAAGCGGAAAAAATAAGGAAGATAAAGATGGAGCAAAAAAAGCAAACAGACTTACAGCCGGTACAGGTGGGATAACAGCATCGGTCGGAGATGTTACCACTGCAGCAACAGAATCTATGAATGGAGAATCTGGTTGGTCATTTGGTACAGGAGACGGAGCTGGTAGAACAGGAGGCGAAGACATGTCGAAAGTCGCAGCTAGAAGTAATTTTGCGGAGACAGCATTTTTCTATCCTCAATTGGAAACAGATAAAGATGGAAATGTGATTGTGAAATTTACTATTCCGGAAGCACTAACAAAGTGGAAAATGATGGGTTTTGCTCACACCAAAGATTTAAAATTTGGAAGCATTGAAAAAGAATTGGTAACACAAAAGGAATTGATGGTCGTTCCAAATGCTCCACGTTTTTTTCGTGAAAACGATAAAATGG
>CAYWAV010000203.1:0-2209 GCA_964456225.1 uncultured Chitinophaga sp.
TTGTAAGCAACACATCATAATCGCCAAAATTAGAGCTGAAATCTCCATCTGCTGAAGTAGTTGATCCCAATACAATTGTCCCGCCATCAGTTGTTGCTTCTACATAATAGCCATAATCATCGGTAGTTCCTCCAATGCTGTTTTGCCATAGAATTGCGGTGTCTTGTGCTTTTGCTGAAAAGAAAATAAATAAGAAAATGGAGTGGAGTAAAACTTGTTTCATAGTTGAATTATTGTAAAGAAATTTTTCCTTGTCTTATATTATTATTTTTTTCTATCACTCTGTAAAAATAAATGCCTTTTGATTGTGAATCTAAATTTATATTCATTTTTTCTTCGGAGGTGATCTCTGTGAGAATGATTTTTCCTGTCACATCATAAATCTCAATGCTGCACTTGCCTTGTAGTCCGGAAAATGTAAAAAAGGAAGTGGAAGGATTAGGATATACAGAAATGTTACCCAATAAGTTTTCATTTATACCATCAAAATTTTGAAAGCAAGCCGTATCAGTGTAAATTGTAAATGAGCTGACCAACGGATAGTAGTTCGCGCTTGAACCGTCTGCATATTGCGTTGTTGATATCGGGGTAGCGTTTAGACTATAAATTTGAGAGTATGTTGAGTCGTTGGCAATACAAGTTGATCCATTTCCCAAAGAATCTGTTTTCATTACTACTATTAACGAATTTAAAAGACTTCCCGGTATTCCGCTGGCCAGTATGGCATATCCTAGATCAGATGTTTGGATTACGTCAATAGCAAAAGCCTCAAAATCCCTATTCCATTGTACATTCCCTAATGAATCGATTTTAAGAATTGTGTTTCGCAGCAAATTGGCCGTGAGTGCAACATAACCACCATCCGATGTGCGATGAATTGGAGGTTTGGTTGTATTTAAATCTAAGCCGTTTGCCGATAGGTTATTATATGAATTGCTCCAAATAACATTTCCTAAAAAATCAGTTTTCATGATCACAAGATCATTACCTGGAAGAATTGCTAATGTTGTAACAATTCCTGCAGGTGTAACTTCCATGCTTGTGGTCATTGTATTGGTTGGGGTTGTTGCATGGCTGTATGTATTTGACCAAACAACATTTCCACTAGAATTTAGTTTTGTCAAGGCCGCATTTACGGCAAAATCTAATCCGGTATCATTTACTGTAAGTGAATTGATCACATACCCACTATCCGGTGTTTGTTGAACATCGTAGGAATAATTTTCCCAATTTCCATTACTAATGACATTACTCCATTGTGTAATTCCCATACTGTCAATTTTTATAAGCAGCATTTTCGTATAAGGAGGGGTTGCAAAATCCAGATAACCCGAGATGACAAAACCATTGTCATAAGTCTCAATAACAGAAAGTGAATAGCTGTTTGAAGATTGAGTAAACTCTTTAGACCAAATGGTGTCGCCTGAAGAATTCACTTTAATGCAAACAATCGTGGGCATGCTGTCAGTCAGGTTGTAGTTATCGCCAACAATTAAATAATTGGTGTCTTTGGTCTCAATAATGTGTTTAAATGTTAGATAAGGATCACCTATTTTCTTTCCCCATAATAGAGTCCCTGCTGAATCTAATTTTAAAAGATATCCGTAGGCTCCTGCAACCATATAAGTGTTGTTTGTAGTTTGAACAAATGATTTCCCTTCCAACCAATAAGAAGGGTTGGAATAGGTTTTTGAAAACACACCGCTTTGAGCGAAAGCATTGTAGTTAAAAATAAAACATGCAGATAGCGTAACGAAGAGTATATATTTTTTCATTTGTCCTTTTTTTGCAACTCTAAGATAAGAAAAATTATTTAGCTTTGTACATATGACATTCTTATCTCACCTGTCTTCTGTTATTACGGTGTCTAAAAAGCTGGAAACGGAGTTAAATGCCCTAACCAAAAAAGTTTCCATTTCAAAAAATGAATCGCTCATAGATATTGACAATCGCTGTAACGATATGTACTTTGTTGAAAAAGGATTGTTGAGAGGGTATTATTTGGATGATGGAAAAGAAATTACCAATTGGTTTGCACAGGAAGGAGAGTTTGCAACATGCTTTTATGCATTTGTTGCAGTTAAACCCTCCTTCGAAACAATAGAAGCATTAGAAGATTGCACCCTCACACAAATATCTTATGCAAGTTTACAAAGTTTGTACTTGAAATTTCCGGAAACAGAACGACTCGGAAGGATCATTACGGAGA
>CAYWAV010000204.1:0-2138 GCA_964456225.1 uncultured Chitinophaga sp.
TTTCAATATTATTATATACGGATACATCTTTTTTCTATGGATGCTTTGGGTAAATAAGTATTCGGAAAAGGAATAAAGGGACTCTAAAATTTATTGCGCAAATTCCAATAGTCCAACCGACTGCCCAGTTTGCGGATATTCATTGTAGAATTGTCTAAAAAGTTTTAAGTTTCTATGAGCTAAGCTGTTTTGCTTTTAAAACATTTTTGTTTTAAAAAAAACAGTCCGCATGCACTTAAAATAGCAATGAGCGGCCATACGGGAATCCTGAAACGCGCCTCTGTTGCTGGAGGGAGATTCAGGTTTGCTACTGCGAAAATGGTAAGCAATACTAAAACTAAAATCAATCGTTCCTTGTTTCTAAACAAAAATAGCATTCCAAAACAACAACTAAAATAAACTATAGCCAAGACGAGCATCTGGATAAACACCAAAACGATCGTAAACGTGCTCGTATGTTTAAAAAGATATTGGCTAATTGGATAATCCTTCGGAATAAAATTATATCCCTCTCCCCATAAACCCAGTTGAATTTCAAAATAAGCACGCGAAGGCTTAAGAAAAAAATAGAGGATCTGCTCCACATGATACTTCATAAAAATAACAGGATTTTCAGCAATAATCTTTACTGCTTCTTTTTCAATGTGTTTGGCATATTCATAAGGCTGTGCATGAGCATCGCCTTTAAATTCTTTAAATGTTTTCCAGCGCAAAATACTTTGTGCTTTAGGAACGGAATAATTAAACCTATCAGCATACACTGTTCCTGCCTGATAGTTCAACAAATTATGCTCTCTGATAACACTTAAAAAATAATGATTAAAAGCGATCTTGTTCCTTATCAGCCAGGGAGATACTGTTAAACCAATAACCGCAGAGAAGATGATTAATTTACAAGTCAGATCTTTAACGTTTTTTCGAAAATCAAAAATCAAAAATATACCCAGCAAAAAAGGAATAAAAAATCCTATAGGCCTACACAGCATACATAAACCCGAAAGCACAGCAGCATACAAGAGATATTTTATTTGATGTTGTTTCAGGAAAAGCACAAAATAGTAAAAACAGGAAATAAACAAAAATGAAAAAAGGGTTTCGGTAAGTACTAAATTAGAAAGTGTAATAGACGGCAAATCAACAGCTACAATCAATGCGGCTGTATTGGCTATGAAATCATTGGCTATGATTTTTTTACACAACAAATAAGTAACATAACACGTAAGTACCGATAAAATAATTTGCAAAAAAATAATGGTGAACCCTTCAGGACCAATAAATTCAGCAAAAGCAATAAAAAGAGGATAAACCGGGGTTCGGTAATAATCTAATTCCAAAGGAATATCTTCACTTTGACTAAAAACTCCATTCTGTGCTATATTATACCCCAAATTCCAATATCCATAGGAATCGTATTGGTAGATACCATCCGGGTTTTTAACAAGTATGGCACACATTAAGATGATACGGATGAAAAAAGCGAGGAATAAAATCAGAAAAATAGATTTGTTACGTTGTGCAATTTTCATCTCTTTTATAAATTAGTTTTCATTTGTATGAGTAGATGCTTTAGCATGCAAGACTTCTGCGTTATTAGATTCCTCAAAGGTTCTGCATTTTATTTTTTTGCAGGGCATATAACTTACCGTTAAAGGTTTTCACTACTGCCACCAGCGTGCACTCACTTTGCCATTGGAATACTCCATTTCACAACACTGAAGACTTGTCAAACCATTCCTTCCTATGAATTAGTCTAACAGAAATGGCATAATGCACAGCGGCATATTCGTTTGTTTTTGGACTAAAAGAGATGCCGCCTCAGTAATACCAATTATAAATATAAAATAGTCCGTTTCAAAACCTCACCCTAGCCCTCTCCCTGAAAAAGGCGAGGGAAATTGGTCTATTTTATATTTATAATTGGTATAAGTTTTGACTACAAGGTCGGAATTATTTCGACATCAGCAATAATACCAAAATGAAACTCGATTTTGAAATCGTGCTGAATCTGAATGTTGAGGGATAGATGCCATCGAAAAATATACTTAACAGCAATAAATCATTTGCGCAATGAATCCCAAGAGATTGGACAGAATTTAATCACAGCTATACTTTCAATATTATTATATACGGATACATCT
>CAYWAV010000205.1:0-2107 GCA_964456225.1 uncultured Chitinophaga sp.
TGTTTCCAGCAAGTGTTCCACTTGCCGAACAAAGTGTTTGATCAACTCCTGCATTAGCTAAAGTAGGAGTCGCATCGCGAATAATTATTACATCATCAATAGAAGGAGCACAAGGTGCATTTGAAATTGTCCAGCGGAAAGTATTTATTCCAATAGTTAATCCGGTTACTCCTGAATTTGTTAATGTAGGAGTTGTAACTGTTCCACCTCCTGTAATAACTGTCCAGATTCCTGTTCCAATAACAGGAGTGTTTGCTGCAAGTGTAGCAATAGTATTACACACGGTTTGATCAGCTCCTGCTAAAGAAATAGAAGGATTGGGGTCAACAATAAAATTAACTGTATCAGAAGAACCTGGACAACTGCTGCTTGTGATTGTCCATGCAAACGTGTTTAGTCCGATACTCATTCCATTGACTGCGGAAGTTACAGATGAAGGAGTTGTGATAGTTCCACTGCCTGCAACAACTGTCCACATACCAACTCCAATTATTGGAATATTTGCATTTAAAGTAGAAGAAGAATTGCAAATGCTAGAATCAAATCCAGCGTTTGCAATTGTAGTTGTTGGGTTAACTGTATAAACAACTGTATCATAAGAAGGAGGACATGTTCCATTTAAAATGCTCCAAACAAAAGTATTTGTTCCTGTTCCCATTCCGATAATTGAAGCACTAGGAGAAGTCGGTGTTGAAATAGTTGAACTTCCTGAAATAACTGTCCACATTCCGGTTCCGACAATTGGTGTGTTTCCATTCAATGAAGACCAAGAAGAACAGATGATAGAATCCATTCCTGCATTTGCAATAGTTGGGAAAGGATCAATGTAAAATAGAACGGTATCTGAAGATGAAGGACAAGTTCCATTAGAAATAATCCAAGCAAAATTATTCACCCCGATATTCATTCCAGTTATTCCGGAAGTTGCTGAAGAAGGAGTTGTAATTGTTCCGCTACCTGAAACAACTGTCCATAAACCAGTTCCTATAGTTGGTATATTTCCAGAAAGAGTTCCGTTTGATGCACATAGTGTTTGGTTGATACCTGCAACTGAAGGGGTAGGATTTGCATCACGAGTAATAGTTACATCATCAATTGAAGGAGTACAAACTCCATTGGAGATAGTCCAACGGAATGTATTTATTCCAATGCTTAATCCTGTTACGCCTGAAGTTTCTGAAGTAGGTGTTGTAACTGTTGCTGCTCCAGCTGTTACAGTCCATAAACCTGTTCCAACTGTTGGAAAATTTCCTGCAAGTGTTGCTGTTGAAGCGCACAAGGTTTGATTAGGACCTGCTGCTGAAACCGTTGGGTTAGGATCGCGGAAAATTGTTATATCATCCGAAGAAGGTGGACATGTTCCGTTTGAAATGGTCCATCTAAATGTATTTGTTCCAATACTTAATCCAATGGCACCTGAGGTAGAAGACAATGGAGTTGTAATTATTGCTCCGCCAATAATAACAGTCCACATACCTGTTCCTATAGTTGGTGTGTTTCCAACAAGCGTTCCACTTGCTGCACAAAGTGTTTGATCGATACCTGCAGCAGCAGCAGTAGGAATAGCATCACGAATAATGTTTACATCATCAGTTGAAGGAGTACAAACTCCATTTGAAATTGTCCAACGGAAAGTATTGGTTCCTAAGCTTAATCCTGTCACACCCGAAGTTGGCGAAGTAGGAGTTGTAATTGTTGCAGCTCCTGTAATGACTGTCCATACACCTGTTCCTATAAGAGGAGTATTTCCTGCAAGTGCTGCAATTGTTGCACAAACGGTTTGATTAGGACCTGCATTAGAAGTTGTTGGAAAAGCTATTCGGTTAATTGTAATGTCATCAAAAGTAGATGGACATGTTCCATTTGAAATTGTCCATCGGAAAGTATTTGTTCCAATACTTAATCCTGTCACACCTGAAGTTGGCGAAGTAGGAGTTGTAATCGTTGCCCCTCCTGCAATTACGGTCCAGATGCCTGTTCCTGTAATAGCAGTGTTTCCGGCAAGTGTAGCGGTAGTTGTGCAAACAGTTTGATCGATACCTGCAACAGCCACAGTAGGAATAGCATCACGAATAATGTTTACATCATCAGTTGAAGGAGTACAAAC
>CAYWAV010000206.1:0-2079 GCA_964456225.1 uncultured Chitinophaga sp.
AAATACAGCTTCACGGCTACGGGGGTTCTGCTTGTCGGCTTTGTACCCGTAGTGCTTTATTACTTCCGCAAGGGTTAGGCGGGCTTTGATTTCTGCTATTTCCATTACTCTGTTTATTTTTTGCCTTGTATGTTAATTCGACAAAGCTAAATATTATTACCATATTAAGCAACTATTTTAAGTTGTCATACTCGTAATATTGCCAAAATCGTTATTATTAACTACATTTGTTGCTCTAAATGCTAATATTCAAGCAATGAACATAGGTAAAAACATAAAAAGGATAAGAGAAGCCAAAGGAATGACAGCCAAAGAGGTTATTTCGTCTGTGGGTATGGGTGCTCCAATGTACAGCCGTATTGAAAACGGTGTAAACGAACCTTCTTTAACTACTTTGGAAAAGATTGCTAAATCTCTTGGAGTAAAGCTCTCGGACTTCTTTGATACCGATGATAAACTGGCTGATGTAAATTCAATGGATAAATCCCTGATGGAAAAGGTAAAGCTCGTTGAAGATTTAAGCGAAGAAGAAAAGAAAATAGTATTCTCGTTGGTGGATGCCCTTGTAGGTAAGAAAAAATTAAAGGATGCACTTTCTAATGTGCTTACTGATGTAAAATAAAAACACCAAGCTGTTTAGCCTGGCGTTTTTTTCTTACTAGATTGAAATTATTTACGCTTATATCTCTGAACTTGCTTGTTATCTGCTAAAGTTTCAAAAATCAAACTATCTCTGTCCAGTTTTAGAATTTTATCCCTCGTTACTTTTCCATTAATGTCTTTTAGAACTAATTCTGTTTTATCAACATAATATTTATACCTATACAAAGTATCTCCCATGCTATTAAAAATTGCTGTAGAGTCGGTATTAAAGACTAATGAAGGATAGTTAACCTGTTTAACTACTAACACCCAATTACCTATAATATCCTTATTACTATAATCATTTACTTTCTGCTGATTCGCAGAGTTACCACAAGAGATTAAAAATAATGTTGAATATAAAATATTACTTAGTCTTTTCATGATATGTATTTGTTAGCTTCCCGAGATTTGCCTTACCACTCTTATTGTAATTCAGCTTATCAAGCCCCAAATTGCTTACATCTTTTTTAGTTACTTTTCTGCTTTCAGGATTTATCGTTCCTCCTTTTTCGCCCGCTTTAGCCTTAGAATCATATTGATATTTTGCATCTACTATAGTTCCTCTAGGATTCATAATTCCTGGTTGTCCTTCTCCTCTTAAATCGCCATCCTCAGGATGCTCTAAACCATAACCATGACCAAATTCGTGACCTTCAGTAGTAGAACCATCTCCTTTAATATTATCTAATTTAAAGTATCCAGTATTAGAACCAGCGTCATCCATATATGAAATATTTCCTGCAACAGTTTCTTCTACTCTAATGAAATTGTTCTTAATATCTGTGTTTTTGGCAACATCTCCAGCAGTAAGATTTTCATTATAAGAACCAGTAACAGAAAATTGAACTGAATATTCCACTCCATCAATAGTTGTTTTTCCCCCGGCTGCATTCCATTTATCTTGAATGTCTTTTGCTGTACTCTTGGCTAATGCAGTACTTGCAGCACCTCCATATAAAGTTAAGTTGGATGTTACTGTAATAGTTTTTGATTGCTTATTAATAGTTACTTCTCCAGATTCTCCTGTTGGGTCATTCTTCCATATTGGGCTATTATCAAAAGCAGCGTATGGAGATTGCCATGGGAATTTGTGTGCTAACGGGTCAACAGCCAACCATCTTCCCAATCTCGGATCATAAATCCTAGCTCCAAAGTCATAACTATTGCCTGAGCCTTTCAGTTCATCATCCTTTTCCATACTATTAAATCCAAAACGATGGGTCGTAGAGTTGAATGATCGACCCGGCATCAGACTACCAAACGCATAATAATCCGTTGCGCTTACAACATCCGCAGTATAATAATCCACTATGTTATCTGCATTAATATCTACAGGAAGTTTCCTATCACTCACGACAACTAATACATTCCCTAAATGGTTTGATAATTCCAAGCTCTTTTTACCAACGGTATGAGTAAATATATTAGTGGCTG
>CAYWAV010000207.1:0-2024 GCA_964456225.1 uncultured Chitinophaga sp.
TATTGCGACTCCATTACAATTAGCACAGCAGGTCCATGCAATGCTTTTTTTGGGTCAGCCGACTCAACTACTTTTACACAATTTTATGATGCATCTACAAGTAGTGGTGTTTTAAATTATTCTTGGGATTTTGGTGATGGAACTACATCTAATGCAGCAGGGAATGTAACACATGTGTACGCAACTGCAGGAACATATTGGGCATGTTTAACAATTACCGATACTGTTGGTTCTTGCAGCGACACCTATTGCAACTACGTTTACAGCAGTGGATCTATTGGTTGCAACGCTAACTTTTACATTATTCAAGATTCATTCGACTTATACAACTATTTTGTTTACAATTCTTCTTCTGTTGCTTCAGGCACGATGACTTATTTCTGGGACTTTGGGGATGGAACAACTTCCACTTTAGCATACCCTTCTCACACATATGCTGATACAATTCCAGTTCAGTTGTGTTTAACAATTACTGATGGTGCTTCATGTACCTCTACATTTTGTGATTCAATTCTTACTCCCGGAAGAAGTGGAACACCCTTTACAATTAATGTAATGAATCCAATGGGAATTTCTGAAAACGAAAATACCATCACATCACTTGAAAATTATCCCAATCCGTTTAGTGATAACACTACTATTAATTATGCCATCACAAAAGATGCAACAGTATGCATTTCAATAATTGATTTACTTGGAAATAAAATTGCAGAAATAGAAAATGGCAATAGAACAAGTGGCAACTATTCTGCAATATGGAATGCACAAACTGTTGCTGAAGGAATGTACCTACTTCAATTGAAAGTAAACAACGACATCTCCACAAAGAAAATAATTGTTACCCGTTAATATCTGTTTAGTTTTGTCGCGAGGTAATACTTGCGATGGCGAGCGCGCCTCGCCATTTAGAGAAAAATCCTGTCCGGCTTATTTGGATAGGATTTTTTATTTTTTTCCCTTTTTCAGATATTGTTTCAGCAAACCATTTCCAAAAATGGTTGCCAAAATAATAAATGTTCCCAAATAAAAACCAGGAGTCATGGCTTCATCTTTTTTCCAAAGTATATAAGCAATGATAATTCCATAAACCGTTTCTAAGTTCACAGTAAGTGTAACTGTATAAGGACTAATTTTTTTCATCAGATTAACACTTGCAATAAAAGGAAATGCAGTTCCTAAAACTGATAATATTCCCAACCAAGCCCAAGCTCCGGATGTAATAGCAAAGAATTCAGGTTTAAATTCTCCTGTAAAAAACAAGTAGACAGTTAACACTAAAAAACCACCTGTTAGCTCATAGATAGCAATAATAGGAGAGGAAATTCTTCTTACCAACAACCCGTTAAATACTGTAAAAAATGATGCAGTAAGCGCTGCGAGCATTCCAAAAATAATTCCCAAGGTGTATTGTGTTTCCACTTTAAAAATTATTGCAATTGCTCCGATAATTACCATTCCGAATGCGATTTCGTATCGAATTAGTTTACGTTTATAGAAAATGGGTTCGATAATAGAGGTAAACAATGTTCCGGTAGCAAATGCCACCAATGTAACGGAGACGTTTGAAACATTGATTGCATTATAAAAACAAAACCAGTGAAATGCAATAATAGCCCCAATTCCAACTAATTGGAAAATATCCTTACTGGGAAGTTTAATATTTTGTTTTGTAAGAGCTAAATAAGAAGCAATTGTGGCAACTGTAATTAACATACGAAACCAAACCAACTGAAAGGCTACTACACCTTCAATATTAATTAGCTTCCCAAGAATTGGCGACCAGCCCCAGATGAGGACAATAAAATGTAATAAAAGGAGATTTTTATTTTTGAAAAGCACAGAACTGATTATTCAAATCGTTTTGAAATCTTTGCTTCTACGTATTCACGTAAAGCATCAATCTTTATAGTACCAACAACTTCGGAAGCAAATGCGTGCATGAGTAGTTTTTTTGCACTTGCTTCACTCAATCCTCTTGCGCGAAGATAAAATATTTTGTCTTCATCTAGTTTACCTGTTGATGT
>CAYWAV010000208.1:0-1978 GCA_964456225.1 uncultured Chitinophaga sp.
TCCAGCAAAATATGGTATAAAATCAATCATTTTTATTTTTATTTATTAGATGTAAATATATTCCAAAACACAGTATTGATGGTACCCAAAGGCCTATGAAAATCGCTTTGGTTTCGTGACCATTAAAAAATAAAACCTCAGAAAAAATAAGGGAAAGTATCGCAGCTAGAAAAAGCAACTTGTCAGTTAAGTTAAATTTATTAAACATTTTTTATTTATGATTATCGTCCTACTCGTATGGCTTTTTGGTTTCGCCCCGTTTTTTTAAGTGGTTTCTGGTTTCCACTTTTTAATTCAAATATACATTTTTTTGTGATACAGCTTAAATACGTATCTTTTTCGTTCAACTCTTCTTAAACTTTTGTTGGCGTTTTTTGTTTTTAAAATATCAATAATTTGACTTAGCTTTAATTGAAATTATTTTAATGTGGATAAGTATATTAATAATGATACTCGTTCTTAAAAGAATCAATTTGCAAAGTGCTTATTTTCAAATTATTTATTTGGCTTGGGTTTCATTCGCTATAGTTTTAAATGCAAGTATATGGATATTGAATTAAACTCTAATTAATATGACGAACTTTTTAAATGCACAATGGCAAAATATCATTATGGCCAATTACGCTGTGCCACCAGAAGTGTTGAAAGATTATTTGCCAAAAGGTGTTGAGCTTGATCTATACGACAACAAAGCATATATTAGCTTGGTAGGGTTTATGTTTAAAAATACTCGAATTTTTAAAATACCAATTACATTCTTTGGCACTTTCGAAGAAGTTAATTTACGTTTCTATGTTAAACAAACAATAAATAATGAAACGCATCGAGGGGTTGTGTTCATTAACGAAACCGTTCCTTATAGAGCAGTTGCATGGTTAGCAAACAAACTGTATAAAGAACACTATATTTCCATCCCAACAAAACACAATTGGGAAATAAACACAACTACAAAAAAAATCACCTACCAATGGTTTGTAAAGAATAAATGGAATAGTCTATCTGTAAAGGCAAACAATACATCAAAAGCCATGATTAGAGGGAGCTTTGAGGAATTTATATTTGAACATTACTATGGCTACACAAAAGTAAGTGAAACAATTACCGAGGAATATGCTATTAATCACCCAAGTTGGCTGATAAATGAAATAACTGAAACGAATATAGATTGCAATTTTGAAGATAATTATGGGCATGATTTCGCTTTTTTAAATCAAATGAAAGCCGATTCGGTTTTTTTAGCCGAAGGTTCGGCAATTAGTGTAGCTTGGAAAAGAAAGAGAATATAAATTAGGGGGCTTTAAAATAGAAATTTACCTGCTTTTCCGAAAAAAAATAAAAATATTGTATTGTTGTACTTCATGAAAAAATAATTCGTTACAAGAAACCTGGAATTAGATAAATAATTTGCAAAATCCTAAATGCAAATCCCTTCAAAATAAAAATGCGTCTCGATACTTAATACCCATAGAAAACAAAAAAATGATTTCGTGCAATGCCGGCTTCATTGTTCGTCTTGCAGGCGCAACGAAACCTTAGCTATTATGTGTAGTTATTGTTTTCTAGTTAGTATTTTTTCTAATATTCTTATTGTTCCTGAGTCAGAAGATATACCATACCCATTAACTAAAATTCCTTTTGTACCAACTTTAGATTCTATTGCGTAAACAATAGCTTGATCTGATGGGTCTGTATCGCCTTCGTATCGATAAACATCAACAATTTCAAAGTCTTCTGTCTCAAATTTGATATAATTTTTTTCTAAGTTGAAGTCGGTAACAAAACCTTCTAAACTAAGTTTATTTAATGCTTCAGAAACTGTTGCATAGTGAAATTTGAGGGGCGTATTTTTTATTTTATCATTTAGTAAGCTAACTTTGACATTTTTACCCTCTTTTTGTTTAGAAAGAATTAGTCCTAATGAAGTGCTTTTTGTAATGTAAGCCCAAGCCCAATTGATAAAAATGATGAGTTTGTTTTT
>CAYWAV010000209.1:0-1941 GCA_964456225.1 uncultured Chitinophaga sp.
AATTTATGCATGAGCATATTGAAGGCTCGAGTTTGAAAATTATAGATAATGCAGGACATGTTTCCAACCTTGAACAACCAGAAGAGTTCAATAAATATATACTTGACTTCCTGAATTCATTAAATACGGCCTCTAATTAATAACTTAATTCGTAAATGAAGATAAAAGCATATAACAAATTAAAAAATAATATAAACACATGAGATTAAACGGACAGACAATGCTAAAACTAATTTTTAGTTTAGCTCTGCCACTTGCAATGGGTGGTATTTCGGGCTACTTAGTAAGAAATGAAATGAACGGTGAATGGTTTAATATATTGGCAAAGCCATCATTCAATCCGCCAAGTTATTTGTTTGGGCCTGTTTGGACAGCGTTGTATATCCTCATGGGAGTTTCTATGTTTTTAATTTGGAACACACCCAAAACCGAGCTCCGACAAAAAGCACTTGCGGTTTTTGGTGTTCAGTTATTTTTTAATTTTTGGTGGAGTATTTTATTCTTTTCCTTTCACACAATTTTCTTATCAGTAGTTGACATTTTGGTGATGTGGTTTTTAATCATCTTCATGATTACTCTGTTCAAAAAGATAAAACCAGTTGCGGCTTATCTACAAATTCCTTATTTGTTTTGGGTAACATTTGCAACTGTTCTAAATATTTCTATTTGGTATTTAAACAGATAAGAAAGTGGTTAAATTTAAAATAGCAAACAGCAAAATGGTTAACACAATCAAGAAGAAGGTAATAGTTGTAGGTGGTGGCTTTGCAGGCATTCAATTCATAAAAGCATTAGATGAAAAACTGTTTGACGTTATATTGATAGATAAAATAAACCACCATCAATTCCAACCCCTATTTTATCAAGTAGCTACTTCACAACTTGAACCTTCCAGTATTTCATTTCCACTTCGCAATATTTTTAAAAAGAAAAACAATGTTCAAATTCGTTTGGCAACAGTACTTAGTATTGATAAAACAAAAAAAACAATTACTACAAGCATCGGAGATTTTGATTACGATTATTTAGTAATTGCCATTGGTTGCACAACCAATTTTTTTGGAAATGAAATCATTAAAGAAAATTCACTCACATTAAAATCTACTTATGATGCCATCACCATTCGCAATCATATTCTGCAAACTTTTGAAAATATAATTTCAGCCAGCGAAGAAGAAAAAGAAAGTTTGTTCAACTTTGTAATTGTAGGTGCTGGACCAACAGGTGTTGAATTATCAGGAGCATTTGCTGAGATAAAAAAAGATGTTTTGCCAAAAGATTACCGTGGTATTGACTTTTCAAGGTTAAATATTTTGCTTATTGAAGGAACTAAAAATACCTTAAACAGCATGAGCAATACGGCTCAACTTTCTTCAAGAAATTATTTAGAAAAAATGGGTGTAAAAATTTATACCGAAACATTTGTAAAAAATTATGACGGAAATATCCTCACGCTCAATACTGGCGAAACTATAAAAACAAAAACAGTTATTTGGGCAGCAGGTGTTACAGGAAATAAAATTGAAGGTTTCGCTCCCGAAACAATTACTCCAACCAACCGACTAAAAGTAAATCGTATTAACAAGGTTTTAGAAAGCGAAAATATTTTTGCACTTGGTGATATTGCTTATATGGAAACGACTCTTTATCCTAAAGCACACCCTCAATTGGCAAATGTTGCCATCAATCAGGCAAAATTATTAGCGAAAAATTTGAAATACTTAAAACAAAACAAGCCTACAAAAAACTTTGAATACAGAGACCTTGGTTCAATGGCAACTATTGGAAGAAATAAAGCTGTTGTAGATTTACCATTCATTCATTTTAAAGGCTATTTTGCTTGGCTTACCTGGATATTTGTACACCTAATGTTAATCCTTAGCGTAAAAAACAAACTCATCATTTTTATCAATTGGGCTTGGGCTTACATTACAAAAAGCA
>CAYWAV010000210.1:0-1936 GCA_964456225.1 uncultured Chitinophaga sp.
AATTAGTAATGTCGTTTGAGGCTAACACCATTCAACATCTCGGTGTTAAAATGTATTCTACTATTCCTCCTGCCTTAGCAGAACTGATTGCAAACGCTTATGACGCTTGTTCTACAGAGGTTCACATAAAACTTTATGATGGAGTTGATAAAAAGGTAATTGTTCAAGACAACGGTATTGGAATGTCATTTGACCAAGTGAATGATTACTTTCTAAGAATAGGTAGAAACAGAAGAGATGAAAAACAGGAATCAACTTGCAGTAGAATTCCTACTGGAAAAAAAGGACTTGGTAAATTAGCCTTATTTGGAATTGGTGACAATGTAAACATTGTTACTTGTCAAGGTAAGGAAGCTGTCAGTTTCATTATGGATTGGGAAGAAATAAACAATTGGGAAAATGGTAAACCTTACACTCCTAAATTTGAAATTATTCCCGAAGGTGTTAGTATGGGAACAACGATAACGTTATCTAACTTAAAAAGGAAAACTGGTTTTCCAATTCAAGAGTATTCCGAAACTATTGCAAGGCTTTTTAATTTTAATGATGATTTTGTTGTTTACCTTTCCTTAAATGATGGTGAACCAATTAGAATTGACAACAAATTAAAATACCAAAATATCATTCCGGAATTTAGTTGGGATATTTCAAGTATTCATGAAATAAACGATTTTAACTATCAAGACAAAAAACTTATAGTTGGTACTGTTGTAACAACTGAAAAACCTTTAAAAGCAAATTTGCGAGGTTTAACTTTGTTTGCAAATGGTAGAATGGTGAATGCACCCGAATTCTTTGGACCATCAGAATCAAGTCACTTTTACTCCTATGCTACTGGCTGGTTAAATATTGATTTTATAGACAATTGGGAAGAAGATGTAATCTCTACAAATCGTCAATCAATAGATTGGGATAATCCACTTACAATTGAATTAAGAAAATATTTAGCAAGTTGTTTATCAATAATTGAGAAACAATGGAGGGAATTTAGAAAAGGAAAAAAACAAAGTTTAATTTCAGAAAAAACAAATATAAATGTTGCTGGATGGGTAAATACCTTAACTGGTAAAGTTAAAGATGAAGTTGAAGCTCTTATTAATATTTTGGATGACACTCCAGAAATTTCAGAGACAATTCAGCAGAAATCAATGTTACTTTTAAATAGCTTGGTTCCTGAATATCCAAATCTTCATTGGCGACATTTACATTTAGAAATTCAAAATGCCTCTGCAAACGATTATAAAAACAAAGATTATTACAGAGCATTTATAGAGTCAGTAAAAAGATATATAAACCAAGTAAGAGCAAAATCAAATAGCATAAATTCTACAGACCAAGGAATGATGGGTGCTGAATTTGGTTTAGGAAAAATTTTGCAGGTGGCATCAAAATATAATAAACCAAACGGTAATCCATTTCACTCAGACACTTATAAATGCATAGAAGAAGGACAAAAGTTGCTTTCAATGGGAATAGTTTCTGGTGCTAGAAATCCCATATCTCACGAAGAAATTATAGATTTAAGGGATTCTGGTTTGTTTTCAGAAAAGGACTGCTTAGATATGTTAAGCTTACTTTCTCATTTATTTAAGAGACTTGACGATGCGCAAACACCATAACACCATCGCATTTGGTAGCACATTTGTATTTTTTGCCACCACACAAATCAACGCTAAAAAATTCAAAAGAGCTACCAAGCAACCACACAAATGCAGACTTGTATGGACAGACCAATAGATGGCCGAAAAGAACAACGAAGGCATAACAGGCGTTTGGCAAAAAAGCGGGTTCAGTGGTTTAATGTAGTTTTGTGCTTCATATCAAGTTCAGTGCTGGCAGACAGTTTAGTGCTTCGTAATCCGCTTCTTCGCCAAGCGCCAAAACGTTACCAGCAAGCGTAAAGACCGACACGACAACAATTAAACTTGACCGAAAG
>CAYWAV010000211.1:0-1919 GCA_964456225.1 uncultured Chitinophaga sp.
CGTTAGGCACAATTTTATGAAGACGACAATAACGATAATATTTATACTCATTTCGACACTGACTTTTGGACAGACAAAAGAAAAGTATCGAAAATACTTCGATTCATTGATGGCAATTGGTCATTATGACGAACTAATTAGTTTTTTTGACAAGGAACTAAAAAAATACCCCCAAAGCGAAGATATTTTAAGAAGCCTTGGTTATGTTTACATCGCCAAAAACAACCTTGACCTTGGTGAAAAATACTATTCTGAAGCTTTGGTTGTAAATCCAAAATGTGCAAGATGTTACTTAAACATAGGAAGAGTTTATTCATTAAAGGGCGACAACAAAAAAGCTCTCGAATATTTTGACAAAGGTATAAATACGGACCCTAAAGACGCACTTCTATACTCCACTCGGGCAAGACTAAAAGAAATGCTTGGCGACAAGTTTGGGGCTTTACTCGACCACAACAAAGCAATTGAAATGGACCCAAATAATTTTGACTACTTTGTTCAAAGAGGTCTTTATAACGCCAATTTAGGCTATCAATCTTTGGCAATTTCCGACTTAACAAAAGCAATTGAACTATCCCCTGAAAACTATTACCCCTACTTTCAACGGTCAAGTATTTATTATAGTCAAAAAAGACTTGAAGATGCGTTGAAAGATATAAATAAAGCTATTGAACTTGACAGTAATCAATTCTCCCTTTACACGGGAAGAGGTGCAATATTTGATGTGATGCAAGAATATCAAAAAGCTATAAATGATTACAACAAAGCTATTTCATTAAACCAAAACGACTTTTTACCTTACTTAAATAGAGCATCATCATTCTATAAATTGGAAGACCTTGATGCTTCATGTTCAGATTATCTTATTTTAAGATCATTAATTCAAAGTGGTAAAATTAGTGACCAAGCTGCAATAACAGAAATTAATGGCGCTATCCAAGACATTTGCGATTCTTCAAAGCCCAGCTACTTTTATCAAAGAGGCGTTGGATATTATAATTTAAAAGAATATCAAAAAGCTATTGATAAATACACGGAAGGGCTTAAACACTTTCCAGACAATGCAATGATGCTATCTTTTAAAGGAAATGCTTACTTAGCTTTAAATCAATATGAACAGGCAATTGAAAATTATAACCTGTCCTTAAAATACAAAGAGAATATTTTAGCAGAAATAAAATTAAACCCAAGATTTGCAGACGCATCAACTGAAAAGATAACAAGTTTCTATAATGGTTCGTTAGCTTCAACATATTTTAGTATTTCAGAATGTAAACTTAATTTAGGTCTTTACGAAGAAGCTTTAACACAAATAAATAAAGCAATAGAATTAGCTCCTGACATTAAAGAGTTTAACAAAGAGGCGTATTACAATATGAGAGGACATATTAACCTGACAAGCGGAAAATATGAAATTGCTATTAATGACTTTAATAAAAGTATTCAACTAAATAAGAGCTTCCCATTAGCATACGTGAATCGAGCAATTGCCAAAGTGAGTTTAGCTGAAAAGGTAAAAATCAGTTCTTATTCTCTTTATGGTAATTTCAATAATCAACCAATGAGTGTGAATTGGAATTCACCTACCAAATCTTCTTTAAAAAAATCAGAATCAAATATTTTATCAGCTCTGGCCGACTGCAATACCGCAATTGAAATTGACAATAAACTTGGTTTTGCTTATTACATTCGTGGACAAATAAAACAAATGTTAATTTATGGGGACTATTGTATAGACCTACTTACCGCAAAAGAGCTAGGTCTGACAGTAGAAGCAGAACTATTGAGAAACTGTGGCAAGTAAACGAACAGATATAAAAACTGTGCCTAACAGCACCTACCCAAAAGGCGGGGTTTCGTGCTTCGCAGACACATTTGTGCAAGCCGAAAGTTCAGTTCTCCGAATGAAGTTTAGTGGT
>CAYWAV010000212.1:0-1878 GCA_964456225.1 uncultured Chitinophaga sp.
ATCAGCCGTTCGTACAATCCAATTTTAAACTTTCGATATTTTAGTTATATTCGCATCGTTCAAAATTTAATAAAAACTAAAAACAGCTTATATGTCGGAAGTAAAAACAGGACACCCAAAAGGATTATGGGTATTATTTGGAACAGAAATGTGGGAGCGCTTCAACTTTTATGGAATGCGTGCTATTCTTACCCTATTCCTAGTAAACTCTTTAATGATGAAAGAAGACACCACTTCTTTAATTTATGGTGGTTTTCTTGGTCTTTGTTACCTAACACCAATGTTAGGAGGATTTGTTTCTGATCGTTTCTTCGGAAACAGAAACTGTATCATGCTGGGTGGCTTAATGATGGCTGTTGGGCAGTTTTTATTGTTTTTCAGTGCGAGTGTATTTGAGGGAAACCTTGGTCTTGCTACATCATTAATGTGGATCGCTTTAACGGTGATTGTTTTTGGAAACGGATTCTTCAAACCAAACATTTCAAGTATGGTTGGTAGTTTGTACCCAAAACAAGAAAAAAGCAAACTGGATTCTGCGTTCACTATTTTTTACATGGGAATAAACATCGGAGCTTTATTGAGCCAATATTTTTGTCCATTAATTGCAGACGTGAAAGATGCTGGCGGAATCAGAGATATTCATGCATTCAAATGGGGATTCCTTGCAGCCGGAATAGCAATGGTATTGGGAACAGCGATTTTCTTTTTCTTAAAAAATAAATACGTAGTTACTCCTGACGGAAAACCATTGGGAGGCGTGCCATCTAAAAACGAATCAGGTGATTTTGAAGAAGGCGAATCTCAAAAAGCAGTTTTCTCTTCTAAGGCTTTGGCTTTGGCAAGTATTTCTTTTATAGGCTTAGGTCTGCTTTTCCATTTTGTATTCGGACAAAATTATATTTACTCTGTAATTTATGCCAGTGGTTTATCTTTGGCGGGATTGATCGTTTCTGATACATCCTTAACAAAAGTTGAAAGAGACAGGATTTATGTGATCTACATTGTTGCATTCTTTGTAATTTTCTTCTGGGCAGCATTTGAACAAGCTGGTTCTTCTTTGACATTCATCGCAGATAACCAAACAGATCGTTCCTTCTTCGGCTGGCAGATGCCTGCATCGATGGTGCAAATCTTCAACGGATTATTTGTTGTTATACTTGCAGTGCCTTTCAGTATGCTTTGGGATAAGTTAAGATCAAAGAACAGAGAACCTATTGCTCCTGTAAAACAAGCGATCGGACTATTGCTTATTGCTTTAAGTTATTTCATTATTGCTTACAATGTAAAGGATCTTGGAAACAGCGGTTTGCTTGCCATAAAATGGTTGGTTCTCCTATATTTCATCCAGACAATCGGTGAGCTTTGCCTTTCACCAATCGGATTATCATTGGTTGGAAAATTGTCTCCGAAACGTTTCTCTTCCTTATTATATGGAGTATTCTTTTTGTCCAATGCAGCGGGTTATGCATTGGCCGGGACTTTGGGCTCTATCCTTCCGGCAACAGGAGATAAGTTTACAAAAGCAACAGCACTAGGAATTGATTTACAAGGAGTGTTGAACAAAACAATTGTTGCAACACCTGAGCAGTTAAAAGTATTAGCGGAAAACAAAATCAATGCTATCAACCCATCTTTTGCAGGAGTTGAAATTCACAACTTATTTGAATTTTTCATGGTGTTTGTGGTGCTTACAGGAGTAGCTGCAGTATTATTATTCTTGTTACGTCCCGTATTAAAAAAGATGATGCACGGAGTAGTTTAGAGCTCCTAAAAAATCATAAAAAAGGTCAAACGTTAGTATAATGTTTGACCTTTTTGCTTTAATCTTCTTATCTTTACTATGCTAAAATTAAAGTCATGATTAAAAAAATACTCTTC
>CAYWAV010000213.1:0-1807 GCA_964456225.1 uncultured Chitinophaga sp.
AGTAGTGTTCTGATATTTTATTCCGATGTATTCATTATTTGTATTAGCCCAATCAGAAAATGAAATATTATTTGGATATAAACCCGCATTTACAATCAGATGTAAGGTGGTACTGTCCCAGTTTGCATTAGAAGAATTAATAGTATCGCCATAAAAAAGTTGCTTTGCTACTTTATCTGTCATCCAAAATCCGCCAGAACTCTGATATGCCGAATCAATCCTTCCTAATCTGAAATAAGCGTCAGGATTTAATGATGTGATGGATATTCCTAAATTGGAACCACTCATTCCAAAAACGCAATGCGCAGTTATTTTAAAATCATTTTGTAAATCACCTGTTATATCGAAATAATAAGTTTCATTCGAATACGTGGGGGACTTTGTAATTGATTAATGTATCTGGATTTACATCGATATATGTAGAGAAACTGCTACCTGCTTTGTAAACTTGCGAGTAGGAATTTAAACAAATGGCCAATAAAATAACTAGTACATATTTTATTTTGTGATGGCTCATTCCGGTAAAGTTAACCCTTTAAATAGAAACTACAAATTGATTAAAAAAATTTGAGCAATGTGTCGGAAGGAATATGATTACCGATGCACCACAATTTTCTTTGTAAGCACGCCTTCAGAGGTATTCACTTTTACAAAATATATTCCCTGATGCAAAGTGCGCACATCTATTTCGGTTTTTGGGTTTTCAGTTTTTATTGGTTGACGTACTTGCTTGCCGGCAATATCAAATAGGCTTATTTCTATGGCATTGTTATTTGTGCACTCGATATAAATTTTATCTGTAGCGGGATTCGGGTAAATTCTGGAATTAATTAACGAAGCCTCTTTTGTGCCAAGAGATGGAGAACCAAATGAGTGGTCTTTTGCAAGGCAACCACCGGCTTGCTGAAAACCAAGTCTAATCCAACCGTAAATTGTATCGGTTGTATTTTGATATTTTATTCCAAGATATTGGTCATTAGCATTGACCCAATCTTTAATATTTACAGAATACCCTAACATGGGTATTGAGATATAACGCGTAAAATACGCGGTAGTATTGTCCCAACTGGACAGGACTGGATTAATTGAATCACCATATAGAAGCGGTTTTGCAACTTTAACTTGGGATGAATCTAATCTCCCAAATCTGATATAAGAATTGGTGTTTAAAGCTTTAACACTTATGCTAATATTTGTTTGTCCGGGTGAAACGCCACAACCTGCGTTAATTCTAAGATCATCCTGTGCATCAGCGTTAATGTCGAAACAGTAACTCTCTGTTGAAAAATGATTCATACAGGCATAATTTATTAATGTATCTGGAGTTATATCAAAATAGGAGGAGAGATTGGAGTCAGCCAAATACGTTTGAGAATATAAATTCAAGCTTATAAATCCTGATAATATCATTATCGGTAATCTCATTGACGTGAAGTTACGATATTATGATTGCAACCCGAAAATCAGTGCTGTATCACAATTTTTTTGGTCAGCATGCCATATTTGGTATTTACCTTAACAAAATAAATCCCCTCGCTCAATCCGTTCATATCTATTTCTGTTATTGTATTTTCACTTCTTGTTTCTTTGCTTACCTGTTTGCCAACAACATCAAAAATATTTATGGCTATTGCCTCATTTTTAAGTTGCTCAATATAAATTTTATCAGAAGCCAAAGTAGGATAAATACTTATTTCATTCTCCAGATTATTTTCCTCAATTCCCAAGGGAGTGTTCCACTTGGCAATATAATCAATACACTGTGCGGAATATTTAAACTGCGCACCCTTCTGTTTCTTACCCCCGT
>CAYWAV010000214.1:0-1805 GCA_964456225.1 uncultured Chitinophaga sp.
AGCTATTTCTTCAAAAGATTCAATTCGATTTTCAATTTAATATCATGATGTTGAATCAGGATATTTGCCGGGAAATCGTTTTGATAATTTGAGAGGGTAAAGTTAGTCTTTTTTCTTCTTTTTTTAGCATGCTCAATTTTTTGTAGATGTAACGAACTTTTTTCTACAAAATAGTAGTTGTCCATTTTCCCGTTTTTCGTTTTATGAATAGAATAAAGCATTTCGGAATCGCTATAGTATTCGAATGTCTTTTTATTCAAATCATTCATCAAAAGGGTTTCAATGTCTTTTTGAATCACTTTCAATAGTTTAGGTTTGTTGAATTGAGGTACACAATAGTGAAGTGTGAAAGCCGTATCCTTAAATTCGAAATCAAACAATTTCATTCCCAACTCAGTCGTAAAAATTACTCTATAATTTTGTGGCGACATTTGTTTGGTGACTAATAAGCCACTATAATCTTTTCCATAAACAGTAATATTGGTTTTGAAAAGAAAGGAGTTAAAGTTGTCTCCGAAAATAGGTTTTAAGGAAGCGGATGCTGTTGCTGTTTTAGTCAAACTGCCGTAATGACCGAAGTGACAAGCACTAAAAAGAATCGCGATGAAACTACTTAATAATAAATTTTTCATCCGCTATTGGCTGGTTTGTTTTACGGTTCGAAAAATCAATGCTGGTATAATCGTCACTTGGTTCAATCATTTTTACTTTGTCAACCGCATAATCTGTTTTGTTGATATACAATTGAATTACTTTTAAAAAATCTTTCGCTCCTTTTTGCAATGGAGATAGTTCCAATAGATAAAATTTATCATTCTCGTAAAACTTAGCTTTGTAATCTTTACTGTTTAAAAGGGTTCCTTGAACTGTGTTGATCATCATTTCGTTGATACTCTTGAACATTTTATTAGAATTGATATCGTATTTACTCACTTTTCCATTGTCCTTGATAAACATTTTATTTTTATTGATCGCAATAAGGTATTTGTAGGGATCATTGTATTCCCAGCGCAACATATTTACTTTTTTGAAATGAAAATGCCCTTTGCTGATAATTTTTTCCGACATAACACTCAAGTATTTCTCCTGAATGAAATCACTTTCTAGTGTAAAAATCAGTTTGGATTGTGCTTCCATTTTTTGTTTGAAAGCGATGGTGTCTTTAACTAGTTTGTAGCCAGCAGGAACTTGTGCCGACAACAAGTTGGTTGTTAAGAAAAAAAGGACTAATAGAATGTTTTTCATTTTTAATAATCAATCGTTTTACACACCCCTAATCCCTCTCTTGAGGGGAATTGACTGTGCTAAAAATATAAGTATCTTATTTTTGAATATTTTGTTTCAAAATTAACTCTTTCATTCTCGTTACTCAAAAGCATTCCCTCTGGAGAGTGGCAAGGGGTGTGTATTTGTTTTTACGAATACGCCTTGATCTTCAAAAGCTCCTCCACACTTACAATTTTGAAGCCATTTTCTTTTGCAAAATTAAGCGTTTGTTTCAATACTTCAGCTGTTTTTTCAGATGTATCATGAAAGAGAATGATTGCGCCCGGTTTTACTTGTGAAATCACTCGGTTTGCAATTTTTTCTTCCGTGTCTTTTGTCGTGTCTAATGAGCGAATATTCCATCCTATTACCTCATACTTCAATGCTTTTGCCGCACTTGCTAAATGTGGAGTGGTAACGCCATAAGGAGGACGAAAATAGTTCATGCGTTTTTTAATAATGTCATAAACTATGTCACTAGTAGTATCGAGTTCTACCATAAATCCTGTTTTTCCTTTAAAATCAATAAAAAATGAATG
>CAYWAV010000215.1:0-1800 GCA_964456225.1 uncultured Chitinophaga sp.
TTTAAGCACATCATACTCCTGATAAAATTGAAAGGCCTGTGGATCTTTACTTTTTATATAAAGTGTCGTAAGAGATTTATATGCCAACCGTTCCACTGACCGGATATGATTTCGTTTCGCTATCTCCAGCCCTTTTAATAGGTAAGATTCTGCCAATGTATAATTACCAAGATCAATATAGACGAGTCCGATGTTGCAGGAATATTTTGCTTCACCGTGAGCATCGTCATATTTGATACTCATCTCCAGAGCTTTTTGATACGCTTCCAGTCCTTTTTTTGTATCGCCTAAACTGCGGTAGATCTGTCCTATATTATTTAGACAGGCACCATAATCATCGTAATCGTCAATTTCAAGAAATATGGCTGCGCCTTTTGTGAGGTTTTCGATCGCAAGAGCATATTTTTTTTGTTTTTCAAATACAACTGCTTTGTTTGAATAGGTTATTCCAAAGGAATATTTGTCTCCGATCTTTTTATTTAACTCTAAAGATTTATCCCAATATTCCATTGCCTTATCATAATCATTCTGTTGATTGTATAACTCACCTATATTATTATAAGTAAAGAGCATGTATTTTTCGTTTCCCAGATCTTGATATGTTTTAAGGATCTTCAACTGATTTTCAAGTGCTTTAGCGTAATTACCCATGTTGTGATAAATGAGCGCTATTTTGCTCATGGAAGATGCGATCAAAGTCGGATCTTTTAGCTTTTCTCTGATAGCCAAAGACCTTTCGTACGCATTTAACGCTTCAGGTAAGTTTCCTCTCTGATAATAAATAATGCCCACATCGTTATATCCCTGAGCTATTGCTTTTTGGTCGTTGAGTTTTACAGCAAGATCAAGTTCTTGCTGAGCGTATTCCAGTGCTTTTGACTTATCGACATTTTTTAACTCCCAGGAAAGATCACTTAGTATCTTAAGCTTAGTTGTGTCAGGTGAAGCGAGAAGCACTTTTTGTAAACTGTCTATCAGAGCCTGATTTTGTGCAGGCATAAGCTTGAAAAAAATGCTTAGGATAAATAATATCGGATAAAAATTGTTTTTTTTCATTTTACTTGGTTTGTGCATAATTTAAAATGCCTTTAAAATAAGCATCTGCAACTTGTTGTACGCGCGTATTTTTTGTTTTATCAGTTTCTATACTTAATAATTTACATTCATTTATATTGTCTTGGTACAAAGTTTCTCCATAAACAATTGGTGAATGAACATACCTTGTCAATTGCAGATTTCTACAATACACACCATTTACGGTGGTTGGCAAGCATCCTTCAGTGATATATTTTGCATCTCTTGGACTTGCAGTCGGAACTTTTAATTCATTTTCAAAACTTTTAATAACCGAGGAACTAATTGCAATTGATTTTTCTAAATCATCTGTAATTAGCAAACGTAAAAATTCAAAACGTTTTTCTTTAGTAGATAAATCATTTTTCATAAATGCTCCGCCAACAAAACACATATTAAAATTTTTATTTGTCGTTTTATTCCAATCCTGATTTGTTTCATCTACATTGTAATGAATCACAACAGTATAATCAGGCTTAAAGTTGTTGATAAGCTCAACTCGTTTTGCTAATTCTAAGTCACGGAAAATAACGCGGAAAATATCTCTGTCTTTTACTTTAGAACTTAAAAAATGCTCTTTTTGCCACGACTTGAGTTCTCCAATTTTATATAAACTGTCCACTGCAGATTTTAAGTCATCTTTTTTCCACTGTTCATAGGTTTTTCCAAACGCACATTTGTCCGCTGTACGTGTTAAAAAAACAATTGCACCTTCTGCTTCTAGTT
>CAYWAV010000216.1:0-1798 GCA_964456225.1 uncultured Chitinophaga sp.
TATGAAGACAATACTCATAACAGGAGGCACAGGATTTCTAGGTAGACACCTTGGCATTACATTGAAGACCAAATATAAGGTTATACTTTCCGGACGTAATAACAAACAAAATCTTTTTGCCCAAAAGTTCACTGGCTGTGAAGTGATCCCCTTGGATGTCATTAACATAGAATCTGTAAGGGATGCGGTAAACTCACACCATCCTGATATTATAATTCATGCGGCCGCTACCAAATTTGTTGATTTGGCGGAAAAAGAACCTATGGAATGTGTAGATGTGAATGTTATCGGTAGTCAGAACGTTGCCAGAATTGCCGTTGACAAAAATATAGAAACTGTAATAGGAATATCTACAGACAAAGCTGCTCCACCGGTTCGTAATACATACGGATTAAGTAAAGCCATTATGGAAAGAATGTTTTGTGCCATGAATGGTAAATCCAAAACAAAATTCACCTGTGTGCGATATGGCAATGTAGCATGGTCTACCGGGTCTGTTTTTCCCATTTGGAAAAAAATGCATGAACAAATAGGAATTATTGAAACTACAGGACCGGAAATGCGCAGATTTTTTTTCACGGTTGATGAGGCTGTTAACTTAGTAATTACGGCCATGGATAATATCGATGAAGTACAAGGAAAAGTACTTTCAAAAAAAATGAAGGCTGCACAAATAGAAGATATCCTCAAGATATGGACCGAAATTAAAAAAGGCAAATACGAAAAAATTGAAGGAAGGCCGGGTGAACGGGATGATGAATACTTGATCGGAGATTTGGAGCTACCATATACAAAAGAGATTATTTATAATCAGACTACACACTTTCTTATCTCCTTTAATAAAAAAGTTGAAAAACCTGTAACCATTGCATTGTCATCGGCAAATACCGATAAACTTAATAGGGATGAAATAATAAAAATTATAAATAGCCCTCCACTAGAAGAATTGTAATATGAAAACCATTGGACATGCCATCATCATGGCAGCAGGACGCGGGCAGAGGATGTTGCCTCTGACCGATCATATTCCTAAAGCCATGGCTAGCTACGATGGCTCAACCCTTATAGTTCGGGGAATAGAAAAAATCCAAAAACACATCCCCAACCTTCATATTACAGTTGGATATAAAAAAGCTATGCTGGCTCAGCATGTGATCGAGCAAAATGTATCAACGGTTTTTAATACTGAAGGCCAGGGTAATGCCTGGTGGATATACAATACGCTGATAAAGCATCTTAATGAGTCTGTTTTGGTACTTACTTGCGACAACATTGTTGAGTTAGATATAGAGCGTTTGTATAAAAACTATTTAAAACATGGAGAACCACCGTGCATGGTAGTTCCTGTTCAACCTGTTAAAGGCCTCGAAGGTGATTATATCTTCCATACTAATAACCTAGTACAAGAGTTGAGCAGGATAAAAACATCCAATATATATTGTTCAGGAATACAAATAATAAACCCACATAAGATTAATATGCTAACAAACCCGGCAAATGATTTCTATGTCTTGTGGAGTCAATTAATTTTACAAAAAAAACTTTGCTGCTCTGATATATACCCGGAAAAATGGTTTACTGTAGATACGATTGAACAGCTAAATCAGATCAACAACAACACATAAGTCAATTGCACTTTTCACTGTGAATAATTACATAAAACAAAAAATAAGAAAATTAATATTAGGGCATGATATAAATAATTATTTTTTTTCTCACAGTGGAGAAGATGCCATCCTTCAAAATATATTTTCACGAAAATTATCAAACAAAGAAAAAGGATTCTATATAGATGTTG
>CAYWAV010000217.1:0-1793 GCA_964456225.1 uncultured Chitinophaga sp.
CTTTTACAGCTTCAATCACTGTATTCGCATTAGTGCCCGAATTTTGTTTTAGAATTATTGAGGAGGATGGATAACCGTCTTTGTTAGAGTATATATCCACGAATTCGCTGCCGGCTTCTACATCTGCAATATCTTTTAATTTTAGTGCTTCGCCCTCAGGATTAGCTCGAATAATAATCTCTTTATATTCTTCCGGTTTATTATACCATCCTTTATAAGAAAGAACATACTCCAATGATTGTGCAGTTTTTCCTGAACTTAGCCCCACTCTTCCAGGCCTTCCAATTACACTTTGTTCATCAATTGCTTCGAGCACATCTTCCGCTGAGATGTTATATGCTCTCATTCTATCCGGTTTTAACCAAACACGTATTGAAAAAGAACGGCTGCCAATTGCTTCGGCTCTGCCCATTCCGCTTATCCTTTTAAGTTCAGGTAAAATAAATGTATTGGTATAATTGAATAAAAATTTCTCGTCCACCTTTTTTTCTGTGCTGTAAAGATTTACGTACATCAACATACTTGGTTGAATGGGAGTGATGATTACACCCTCTCGTTGAACCAATGGAGGCAGGTTGGTCATTACCTGATCAACTCTTGATTTTACTCTGGCTGCTGCAATTGTCGGATCTGTTCCTGGTTCGAATATAATTTCAATAGTTGCCTCGCTAGCGCTGGTTGCATCCGATAGAATGTATTGCATACCCTGAACACCATTGATGGCTCTTTCTAAAATAGTAACTGTAGATTTAATTAATACCTCGGCATTTGAACCCGGAAATTCAATGAAAATACTCACCCTTGGAGGGGCAATGTCTGGGAATTGTGCTACAGGACTTGTATTCATTGCCAATAATCCAAGAAAAACGATTCCAAGGGATAAGACGATTGATAATACAGGTCTTTGAATGAATTTATTAAACATAGTGTTTTGTTTTAAATTTTTCTATTCAGCGTGTAAATGATTTAATTCACCTAATGCTTGTTGCGGATTTATAAAATCATAATGTATTTCTTGATTGTTTTTTACTTTACGTAAACCTTCAAGAAGTATTTTGTCTTTTGTGTTTAAGCCATCGGTCACTACATATAAATGCGGCATCTCCTCGCCAATAGTAATTTCTCTTGTCTTCACTACATTATTTTTATCTATTACAAAAACAAATTTCTTATCAAGAATTTCGAATGTTGCTTTTTGAGGAATGATGAGTGCATTTTTTAGAAAAATGGGCATTTGAATATTTCCTGTTTCTCCATGTCTTAATATTCCTTTTGGATTTTGAAATGTTGCTCTGAAAGCAATGTTTCCTGTTTCATTATTAAAGTCAGCTTCGATGGTTTCTACTATTCCCGATTGGTCAAACAACTGATTGTTTGCCATTTTTAATTTTACTTTTAGCAAACTGTCTGATTTTGCTTTGGTGATATAATCTAAATACTCTGCTTCCGGCACATTGAAATAAACCCACATTTTACTATTGTCAGAAAGTGTAGTGAGTAATTCTCCTTCATCTACAAGACTTCCTAATCTCACATTAAATCTACCCATCATACCATCAAAAGGCGCATGAATTTCGGTGAATCCTAAATGTGCTTGTGCTAAAGAAAGTTCCGCTTTTACTTTGTCAAAATGAGCTTTTGCTAAAGCAAGTTCGTTGCTAGATACGATATTGCTATCGGCAAGACGTTTTGTGTTTTTATATTCAATTTCTGCAAAATCGGCCTCAGCTTGCGCCTTGTTCATTTCAGCCTGGTATAGTAATGGCATTATCTGAAACATAAGCTGTCCTTTT
>CAYWAV010000218.1:0-1770 GCA_964456225.1 uncultured Chitinophaga sp.
TAAGGAAATTATTTGATAGTTTTGGAGTGTAGTTTACCGTGTGGTTACAATTCAGGAAAGGAACCCTGTAGCGAATAAAAAATTAGACCTAGCTGTTTTGGTAATACAAGTAATTTGTTTGCATAGACTGTTAACAATATATATGCTATTCAATTTTGATTAAGACGAATAAGTTATTGTTTAGTTAGCGTAACCGAATTTACTAAATTGATCAAAGATATAGAATCTTCAAAGCTTTCGAATCGGTAAAGAATTTCTTGATTTTTGAATAATTGTAATAAAACCGCATTATGACCATTATAGTTAGTTAATATTGACTCAATTGAATTAATCTTTTGACAGGAAACACTTTGAACCAAAAGGGTATCCCAAATTGTCTTTTTACCAATTTTCGATTTTATTGAACTGCATATTTCTCCAAATTCATTGGAAGAAATGTTATTTATGGTAGTCGAATCTGGGAATGGTGTATTATAGTGGATCATTATTGTACCGATCGTGTCATTGTTGTTATTGAAAATAAGGATATTGTCTGTTTTTGAGGGATAGCATTCTGAACAGTCAGATCCAAATTCATAGGATTTTATGCTATATTTATTATGCGTTGCCAATGCAATTGTATTTGGGCCATACATCTTGATAATTAAATCAGAGTTTTCTGATTCATTTTTGCAAGTTACCATTATTAAACTGATGGAAAACAAAATTAAAAATCGGTTCATTTTAGTTTTGCATTTGGTTCAGAATTCCCAAAACGAGTCTTCATACTACTTACATAATCTCCATTATTTGTTACTTGTGCTCTTCCTTTTCGCCCAGCTCGGTCTTTAGTAGCAATTTCACGTCTTTCATTGGGATTATCACTAACAACATTTCCGTATCCTACTGTAGATATCATTGTTGGAAGGTCTTCAGCCATAACATACGAAAATGTAGATGAAACATCTCCGTACCAAGTTGGATCGTCATCATTTTGTGGTAAATAATGATTTTCATTTGATAAGTGACCCGCACCGTGATTTATTAATAAAGCTCCAAATTTTACTGAACCAGTTGATGAAACATTCATTCCTGTTAAATGGAATTTAATATCCCCAGCATCTAGTGCTATCCATTGCCCACCTTCATCGCCTTCGCCGTTATAATCATCCTCATGCTCGGAAACTTCTGGGTTATAATTGCCTCCAAAGCCCCAATCAGGTTTAATTTTTAAATAATCTCCAAAATTACTCCCCACTTTATCATTTTTACTTATATAATCAGCTACAGCATCGGATTGTCCTATGACCGCAATTCCATCAGTCATATCTATTTTCGTTGGATCAAATGCATTATAATCTACCACAACAACCTGAGTTTTCAAACCCATTGATTCAAAATTTCTTGTTGCCTGTTCTGCAATAGATGCTACTTCTTCTGTTGTTAAAAATGTTTTATCAGAAGGTACGGCTACTAAATATATTACGTTTTCACTGCCGTCTATATCAATTACTAAAATACTATTATTCATTGCAAAAACATATGGACTCCACTGAGAATACTTTTTGAATAAAGGATCAACACTAAACCATCTTCCTAGTCTTGGATTATACATTCTGTCGCCAAAATCTAACGAATTATCATTTCCAGCAATTTCATCATCATTCTCCATCCCATTAAAACCGTACCTATACTGACTTCCAGCTACCCAAGTGCGTCCCACCGTTAACATCCCGAAGGGATCATAATCCTGAGCAGTAATTACATCGGGTAAATAACGGTCTGAGAAGG
>CAYWAV010000219.1:0-1737 GCA_964456225.1 uncultured Chitinophaga sp.
ATTACAGGAACCGGTGCTATTGCAGGAAACTTTACTATTCAGCGTTTTATTACAGCACGTGACACTACATTTGCTGACTTTGCATCACCTGTGCAGAGTTCCACATTTGCCGATTGGGATGCTGAATTACCAGCTATCAGTTACAACTCTTCTCCTCCTGCTCAGCAGGCTTCAGCGGCTACTTATGATGAAGCTGCTGATGCGTATGTTCCAGTTACGTCATCCGGAACATCTTTAAATGCAGGACAAGGATATGAAATTTTTCTTTCAGGAGATTTCTCTTATGCATCTTTACCAAATACAACAATGAATACAATCGGAATCCCAAATCAAGGAGATTTCGATCTTTCCAGCACTGTATCAAATACTGTTCAAGGATGGAATTTAGTGGGTAATCCTTTTGCATCTAGCATTTCTTGGGCAAGCATTTATACTGCTTCCGGTGGTGCTGCTAGCGGTATGTATGATTTTATTGAAATGTACGATTATACAATTGCAGATTGGGCTGGATATACTAGCGCTGACGCAATTGAGATTGGAGCTACTCAAGGATTTTGGGTTTATGGTCTTTCCGGTCCTATGACCCTTTTGATCCCTGAATCTTCAAAAACAACAACATCTAATAGTTCCATTAGAATGGCTTCTATTGTTCAGCCCTATTTTACTCTTAAAATGGGTAGCACAACTTCTTCTGCGGCACACATTTTTAAAGTAGCTGCAACTGAAGGAGCATTTGACGGATTGGACGGAAAAGACATTCCGTTCAGAGCTAGCTTAAACAAAGCTACTCCAGAAATGTACTGTATGTTAGACAGTAAAAAGATAAACATCAATAACTTTAATTTATCTAACGACAGCTACTCTATTCCTCTAAAAACGAAAGTTTCTGTTTCAGGAAACTACAAGATAGAAGCAGCAGGATTTGATTTTGTTTCTGATTATACTTGTATCACTCTTCAGGATAATCTTACCGGAAAAGTAATTGATCTGAATGAAGGAAACGGGTATTGTTTCACAATGAATGCTTCTGACAATATTGACAGATTCATCTTACACTTCAGCAAAGACAACAATTGCAAAACGCTGGCAGCAGCAGCAGCTACAACACCAAGTTCTGACTTTGAAAACCAAGTAGAGATCTTACCTTCTGCTCAAGGAAACGTTGTTAATTTTAATTTAGGAGAAACTACAAATACAACTATTTCTGTATTAAATCTTTTAGGACAAACAATTGTAGAAGGAATAAACATTGATGCTGCAACTCAGTCGGTAAACCTTATTCTTCCGGAAGGATTCAGCGGATTGTATTTTGTAAAAATCGAATCAGCTAAAGGAACGATTACAAAAAAGTTTGTAAGAAAATAAAATTGAATACTTAATTAAGTTTTTTTAACTTTGTTGCTTTAACACATTTATACTATGACAAAAAATATTTTAAAAATCGCTTTGATTTTTCTGCTTATAGCTTCACCTAACTTTGTGACCACTACTTTTGCAGTGGGAATGGGTATGGGAATGGGAATGGGTATTCCTACACCTTGTGGTGGTCCTTTTCCTCCTTGTCCAATTCCGCTTGATAGTGGTGTAATGCTTCTTTTATTTGCAGGTGCTACATATGGTGGCATCAAAATATACAACTCATTAAAAAAAAATCCCGCTTAACCGGGATTTTTTATTTTATAATCCTTCATGAAGTTTCCTTTCCTTAAAAATCCTGTTGTACGATTTCTCGTAATT
>CAYWAV010000220.1:0-1724 GCA_964456225.1 uncultured Chitinophaga sp.
AACAAACTGTGTTTGTATTATTGAATAAATATAAGAAAAACAATTGTTGAAATGCATTTTCTTTGCATTAAAAATAAGCATATGGATTATATTAAATCAAGCAACCGCAGCCAAATTGAAATGTACAATTTGGATGATCAGATAGAAAAAGACAACACCGTAAGATTCGTTGATGCCTTTGTGGAGAAACTGGAATTAAACCAACTCGGTTTTATGGTGAATGAAATTAAAAATGAAGGTCGCCCAGCCTTTAACCCAAAAGCTTTCTTGAAAATTTATTTGTATGGCTATTTGAACGGCTTGCGCAGCAGCAGAAAATTAGAAAAGGAATGTAAACGAAATATTGAACTACAATGGCTCACTGGCAAGCTTGTTCCTAATTATCACAGCATTGCCGACTTTAGAAAAGTAAATGCTAAAGCTCTAAAAAACACATTTAAGCTCTTTGTTTTGTTTTTGAAAGATGCCGATTTGATCACCGGAAAAGTGATTGCCGTTGATGGAACAAAAGTACGTGCACACAATAGCAAAAAAAATAATTACAATCCCAAAAAGATTGAACGCCATTTGCAATACATTGAAGAAAAGACCAATGAATACCTCAAGCAATTAGATAGCAATGATGAAAATGAAGACAGTTTAAAAATTAGCAAAATCCAAGAGAAAATAGACCGCTTGAAAGAAAACAAAATCAAGTATGATCTCTTGACTGAAAAACTTGAAAAAAGCGGACAACCACAAATCAGTACAACCGATGAAGATGCTCGAGCGCTTTTGGTACAAGGACAAGTAGTAGAAGTGAGTTACAACACACAAGCAGCCGTTGACCAAAAACATAGCCTGGTAGTTGCAACACATACAATTAATCGCAACGACAGAAATGCACTAAGTAAAATCGCTCTTGAAGCAAAAGAAAATATCAGTGCGAAAAACATTACCGTACTCAGCGACAAAGGATACCACAACGGTAGAGAAATTCAAACTTGTAGAGACAACAATATCGACACCATTTGTGCGCAACAAGTTATCATCAACAGCAATGAAAAAGGAACTACTCCCGATTATTTAGTTACCCATTTTAAATATAACAAAGAAGCCGACACATATACTTGTCCACAAGGAGAAACACTCACAACAACTGGAACCTGGCACAAAAAAACACGAGAGCGCGATTCACACCAATTTAAAAAATACCGCACATCAGCTTGTAAAGTGTGCGCTGTAAAACAGTTGTGCACTGCGCGCGCATCAGGCGGAAGAGAAATTGACCGAAGCGAATATGCTGATGCTGTTGAAGAAAATACAAAGCGTTATAAAGCCAACAAAGAACTCTACCGAAAGCGACAAGAGATAAACGAACATATTTTTGGAACAATAAAAAGACAATGGGGATATAACCATACCAATCTAAAAGGGTTGGAAAAAGTAAACGGTGAGATGGCGCTCATCATGACAGTCTATAATATGAAACGAACTATTAATATTTTAGGAATGGAAAAACTCCTGAAAAAAATCAAAAACTGGAAACCCAATTACAAAAGGATAACTGCGCCCAAATCAAAATCAAATCAATTTAATGCAATCTGCGGACTTCAAATTTTTTTCTCAAAAATTGCTGCGTAAAAAATGCTTCGCTTAAAACGCATCTTATCAAATCATGATGTTTTTATCGGAAGGTTTTTGGAAGGGTGTGATTAAAAACGTAGTTTTTTCACAACCTGACG
>CAYWAV010000221.1:0-1719 GCA_964456225.1 uncultured Chitinophaga sp.
ACAAGCCTCCAACTAAAGAGCCTTTTGTAACATATATTCCTAAATTCAACTGACGAAAATCTTGTTGTTGTTGGTATAAAATGTTTGGAGATACACTTGTTCCGCTGCTTTTGTCGCCAACAGGAATAGTAGCTCCGGCATGACCTGTAAATTTCACAGGTAATTTACTGTCGCCAATTAGCCCTTCGTTAGGTTGTGTTAAATGATGTGCGGCAAAACCAACAAACATATATTTGCTGAACATAACTGCTCCTGCAGAAAAATCGACAAAGGAACGACTTGAACGTTGCTGAGTTTCATCGGTATTGTAAACAAAACCTCTTCTATCATCAATCATATCCCCGAAAGTAAGTTTGCTCCAATCAATGGCTTTTTGTCCATATGTTGCTTGTAGTCCTGCGTTCACAGAAAAATTACGATTGATTTGAAATTGCTTTGAATAAACAGCGCTTATGTTGGTTGTTTTCAAAGTTCCTCTTCCTGCATTATCCTGCATTACCATCAATCCAATTCCGCTTTTTATTCCAAAAACATATCTATCAATAGATGCGCTGGTGGTAACATACGTTCCGGAAATGCCTGGCCATTGATTACGGTAATTGATACAAACACGGGGACAAATATTTGAGCCGGCAAGAGCAGGGTTAAGGTAAAGTGGGTTGGCGTAGAATTGAGTAAACTCAGGATCTTGCGCCTTGGCAGACTTATAAGTCATCAAGCTTAGTGAAAACAGTATAATTAATAGGTAGCTTTTTTTCATGGGGCACAATTTTATCGTTTCTGATTATAAGACGTGTGGTGTTCAGAAGGGTTGCCTGCTTGTTAAAAAACTTAAGTAGCAACTTCATCGCCCCGTCATTCCCCCCTCCGACAAGGGATGACAGTTGCGAATACAAGTTTCACAATAAAAAAACCCGAACGTTTGCGGTTCAGGTTTCTTATATGGAGATGTTGTATGTTTTACTTAACGGTGTCTTTTAGCATCATCTGTTCCTTTTGTTTTCGAATACTATCAGCATTTAGGTTGAATAAACTGTTCAAGCCAATGGTATTGTTTGAACCTTTTTCAACAGCCGCTTTTTTGGTGCTTTCTTTTTCCTTGGTTTTGTGAACGATTCCTTTTGAAGAGTCAATCATGTCTCCAAAAATAGGCTCATTGCCCATAACGACTACCTTTTGGGTTTTTGGATATTCGTTGTCATTGTCGTTGTCGTTTGCTTTGTTGTCGACTTTCTTTTTATCAGCCAACGTTTTTACAACAACTGAGTTTTTGATTTCAGGAGAAACCGTTGGTGTTTCTATAATAGTTGGTAGTTCGTTATTAATGACAACAGGCTGAACCGGGCCTGTGTAAACAGGTGCTGTTTCAACTTTGTTTTCGATTGGAGTAACAGGAGTTTCAGTTGCGGTATCTGTAGTAATCGTTTTAGAAGAAGTAACCCCTTTGTAAATGGCAATTCCGCCAACAAGCACAATTCCGCCAATGATAATGGCCAAATTGTATGCACCTTTCGGAGCGATAGATTTTGGTGTTGCATTTAGCATGCGCTCCATACGAGACCAATCTCCAGAATCATACTTCGCATCGTAATTGCTAAGGTTGTCCTTTATGGTTTCATCAAGTTTACTTGGAGGAGTATTATTTTCCATTTACAATTGGTTTAATATGATGCATCAAGTTTTTTCTCAAGTTAAATTTTGCTTTCGAAAGGTTTGATT
>CAYWAV010000222.1:0-1716 GCA_964456225.1 uncultured Chitinophaga sp.
TTTGGTTTTTTGTAGTAGTAATATCAAATCGGATGGCAACATATTTTTCTATTTTACCATCTACTCCTTTAAATGGTGTAATTGTTGTATCCACCCAATAAAATGTTCCGTCTTTAGCTTTATTTACTATTTCACCCTTCCATGTTCTACCGCTACTAATTAATTTCCACATACCAATAAATAATCCATCAGGTTGTTTATGTGATTTTAACATCCTGTGATTGTTTCCTAATAATTCTTCTCTCGAATACTTCGAAATTTTACAGAAATTATCATTTGCAAATATTATATTTCCATTTGTATCTGCAATAGAAACAATGGAGGCTTGATTCAGCGAATTTAGTTGTTGCTCTATTTCCAATGCTGACATTTCCATTTCGCCTTTTTGCACTTGTATCATTTCTAATAATTCTTTCAGCGCTGCCTGATTGAAAGCCGTATTAACTGCAATAGCAATACTGTTCATAGAAGCATTGATAAATTCCTTTTCCGTTTCGTTAAAATCTGTAAGTCGCCCAATTTCTATTACTCCCATTGTTTTACCTTCAAACAAAAATGGGGTAATGAGTAACTGTTTTGGTTTTGCATTCACAACAGAGGAGGTAATGCGAATATGTTCTTCTGTTATATCTGTTAACGAAATTTGTTTTTGTTCGCGAGCTGCCTGGCCAATCAGTCCTTCATTCAGCATAAATTTTTCTTTAATATCGGCAGAGGATGCAAATGCATAGCGTCCGTTTAACATAAGTGCATTTTCTTTATTATTAAACAAATAAACTGCGCCAATTTGTGCTTTTAAATAAGTGCATAAAAAACTAATGGTATTGTTTGCCAAGTCTTCAATACTTTTGTCGCCTATTAATTTTTCGTTAAGTTCTGTGTTGCCTGTAAGTAGCCAGTTTTTACCGGCAGTTTCTGCTTCAGCTCTTTTAAGTGTTCTTAAATTTGAGGTAACTATGCTGTAAACAACAATAAGAACGAGAATGATGATGAGCATTAAAATGACAAAAGCCAAATTAAAATTGTTGGCATCGTCCTCACTGGCTTGCTTTCTTTCAGCAAGCAAAGTGTATTCTATGTTTTGCGCTCTATCAATTATTTTCCGTATTTCAGTTTGTGTGTTTTTTCCTACTCCAGAGACGACCAGAGCTTTGGCGGATTCAAAATCTTTTTTTCTAAGATTTATACCATTATTTAATTGAATAAAACGTAATTTAATTACTTTCTCAAGTTCATCAATATTCTTTTGTTGAATGGGGTTGTCCTTTGTTAAATCTCTTACTTTATCAAGATGTTCACTTGCATTCTTTTCAGCATTTATAAAAGGTTCCAGATAATTAGCATCGCCTGCAATAATAAAACCCCTATTGCCTGTTTCGCCATCAGTGGTAGCGGTTAGAATTTGGCTGAATTCATTCAATACTCGGTTGGTATGATCTACCAAGGCATTGGAAGTGACAAATTTTTGACTGTTTTTAAAAGAGATAAACGCAACTCCTAAAAGTATCAAGCCGCAAGCTATAAATCCAGTTAATATTTTTTTGCCAAGTGTCATATTTATTTTATTATTTATTTAATAGATTGTGTTATTTTTATTAGTAACTGAACTATTTTCTCTAAGGATAAAATATAGTCTGGTTGAATAGCAGCAATTGCTGATACTGGCATAGTAGAAGATTCAGCTGTTTTCGGATCCTGAATAATGGCTAACCCACC
>CAYWAV010000223.1:0-1714 GCA_964456225.1 uncultured Chitinophaga sp.
AAGTTCTGGTTTGAGAACCATCACCATAAATGGTAATATCCTGATTTTTCAATGCAAGAGCGAGGAATCGCGCTATAACAAAGTCAATGCTTTGATTAGGTCCGTATGTATTAAAGAATCGAAAAATCGTGTAATTCAGGTTATATTCCTGGTAATAACTTTTACAAAAAGATTCTCCAACATTTTTCACAACAGCATAAGGCACTCTTGAATTTAAAGGAGTGGTATGCTCATGCTGCGGCAGCACTACCGGCTCGCCATATACTTCTGAAGAGGAAGAAAAGAACACACGCTTAACCGAAGTGTTTTTTGAAATATTAAGCACATTTTTGATACCATTGATATCATTCAGCACTCTCACAGGGTTTTCCTGAGTTCTTATAACACCCACTACAGCTGCAAAATGAAACACATAATCAAATTTATGCGAATACATTATTGAGGAGATATCATCATAATTATTCACATCTGCTTTAATGAATTTCCAACTGTTGGTATTTTCCTTTGGTAATTTGGAAAGATTACCGGTAGAAAGATCATCAACAATAACAATATGATTATCAGGATTTGAGATTAGCTTTTCAGCCAATGCACTCCCTACGTTGCCGGCACCGCCTGTAATTAATATCTTATTCATGAAGTAGTAAATCTAATTGTTTAGCCCATTTTTCAGGGGTGATTTGTTTTGCTTTATTGACACTGCGATTCCCCATTATAAACAGATCCGCATCGGTTGAATTCGTTATCTTTTTTAATGCTCTTTTTAATGCTGTAATATCTTTCGACTTGTAAATATAACCATTATAATCATTCTCAACAAACGCTGTTCTGGCTCCCACTTCATTGGAGCAAATGACCGGAAATCCGGCTGTCGCAAATTCATGTACTACCACTCCCCAAGGCTCAAAATGACTGGGTAATACAAAAACACCGGTTTCTTTCAGGAATGAAGGAAGATCTTTGGGTTGCACAAATCCAAAATGTTTGATTTTAGGATGAATGATCGGTTCAATATCACCAGCACCTATGCACCATAGCTCCCAATCATTCGGAGCATCTTCCTGCAATGCAACAAATGCTTTCCATAGATCTTGAATCCCCTTGAATTCATAATACCGACCCACATAGATAAAACGTTTTGGAAATTGTTTCAATTTCGACTCTTTATTGGCAATGTACTGAGCATAAAAAAAATCAAAATCGCAGGAATAGAAACCTGTCAGGATATTTCCTTTTTTAAATCCTAAACGCATTGCATATTCTTCTTGTAATTTGCCGGGTACCCAGCAATGAGAAAAATGATTTAAAATTTTGAACGGGCTGACTATTCTTGCTACTTGTTGTTTCAAGCTTCCCGTCCACTGATTATCAAATCCAACTATTACCGGGATTCTATTTTTATAGACCTTGCAAATTTTTAAATATCCCTTATCCACCCAACCACTGGAATAAATTATAGATGGATTTATGACAGAAACATATTCAAATAATTTTTCGTCTGATTCAAAACTATTTCTTTCTTTAAAAGTGATGGAAGAAGAAAAATTAAAACGAAAAGGTGCTTCTTGATTTAAGGGCCAGCGAATAACGACAATTTCAACAGTGGGATCTAAAGCCAATTTCTCAATACATGCCAAAAAATAAGCTGCAATTTCTGTGTATAAAAAAACTATCTTCTTTTTTTCCATTTTACGTATAAGAATCTGACAATAAG
>CAYWAV010000224.1:0-1638 GCA_964456225.1 uncultured Chitinophaga sp.
ACTAAAGTCCGAAGATTGAAAAGTACTCAACAAGTAGATTCAGCAGTGATAAACCAAAGGCTATTTACCTTACCGGGGGAGATCCTACCAATTAGCAATAATAGGAGGAAGTCAGCAGAGGTCATAGTACTTTATTGAAACGAGCTCCGTCAAAGGCGGAGAGGTCTCACAAGTAAAGGAAGGACTGAATGTTAGGTAGTTGGAAATATAATAAGGAATGCTTGCATAGCCTTATTTCAAAGTACAACAAAGCTGTAAAAGGTGTAAAGAGCTTTTACAGTATGCTTAGCAAACCGCCCTGTACGAGACCCGTACGCAGGGTGGTGTGAGAGGCGCACTCCGTCAGTTAATTCTGGCGGAGCCGTCTACTCGATTAGCTGCTGCCCTTTCTTCCATTGTCAATTTTTGTTTGAATAAAATGGTTCTGCAATCATAAATTTTAATTCGATTGCTGTCTTACCATCTTTGTCGATGTAGCCTGAATAAATTGTGTCGCGTTCTTCACATATTCCGATTAGTCCGCAAGAAAATTTCGGAAAATGGTCTGTGAAGAAAAGTCCTTTGTCTCCTTCGGTCCGCCAAATGCGTCTTTTGTATTTAAAATCAATAACAACTTTATTGTTCTCGTCAATTACTCCCCATAATTCGCCTTTCCTCGCAACTGCTAAACCCTCAGAAAATTCTAATACTTCGTCAAATGGTCTTTGCTGAATTCCGTTCTCGTTTTTTACGTTTTCGGATATTGATGTGTGAGAACTTTCAAATTCTCCTTCTTCATTCACATAACCTTTCTTTCCGTCTTTAGTTTCCACAAATAGTTTTCCATTTTTAAATTGTCCTGTGTCAAATAAGCTGTCTGATGTAGTGTAGAATTTGGGCTTTGATTTAATTCTTCCTTGCAAGTCCATAAAACCATAAATTCTTTCACCAGGATACCCACTAGTCGTTCCTATTAGAATTAATTTTTCTGAAACAGGTTTGAACCAACCCCATTCTTTTGGGAGGTCAACTATTTTATTTCCGTTTGTATCTATGATAAAGTTGTGTTCCTCTTTAAATATTAATCCATTTTTTGTCGATGCCACACATAGTCCAAAAGCAAAGTCCGATAAACTCTCAAATGTGTTTTCAAGTTTCCATTTTCCGTTTTTATCTATCAAACCCCATTTGTTGTTTAGAGATACAATGCAGCCTTCTTGTTGGAAAGAATGAACATTGTCAAATTGGAAAGGGATTACAAGTTGTCCATTCTTGTCGATGAACCCCCACTTTTTATTTTTGTTTACTGCGGCAAGTCCGTTTGAAAAATCATTTGCATAACCAAAGGAAAAGTCCGTAATCATTTTTCCGCTGGCATTTATAAAACCATATTCTCCATTATAATGATTTGTCCATTTGCCACCTACATCAATCTTCGTAGAAACTTTTTCAAGTAGAGCAATTCCGTCTTTCCAGTCAGAAATAGTATGACAGATTGGTTCAAGCACATAATTTCCACTGAGGTCAATTAGCCCCCAAAAGTCCCAGTTCGGTTTAACTTTCGCAATTCCGATATGTTGTTTGTCTGTCGTCATAGGGTTGCAGCTAACGGTTTCAGGCTTGGCGAAGGTGGCGATTTTAAATCAATACACTCTTAGA
>CAYWAV010000225.1:0-1543 GCA_964456225.1 uncultured Chitinophaga sp.
AATATAAACAATACACTCAATAAATCTGACATAACAGTTATCGCATGCCTGAAAACAAATGGCGATAGAAGGAAAAATAATAGTATATATATTATCATTGTTGTCCGACTAAACTTTTGTAAAAACGGGGTGAATTAACTTCAACCCCGTTTTTTTGTCAACTTTGAAGTGACCAAACTTTAAATTGACATGAGCAAAGCTAAAAAAATTGTCGGACAGCCGATATTAAGTCAGATATTAAATTGTGTCCCTAAGGATCTAATTGCACAGGTTTCCGCTGAATTCAACGCCAATCGCTATTATAAAAAAATCCCGCTCCGCGTTCATCTAGTAAGTCTTCTTTACGGTGTTTTTACATATTGCAATGGTCTAAGGGAAATCTGTGAAGGAATGCTTGGTTGTGAGGGGAAATTAATTCACTTGGGCTTTGACAAGGCTCCTGCACGAAGCACATTGTCAGACGCAAATACCAATCGGGATTGTCGATGCTTTGAGGCCATTTACTATGGTTTACTGCGCAAATACCATTCTTTTATCTCGGACAGCCGGTTAAAAGGTTTAAGCATTCGCAGCCTTAAAATAATTGATTCTACAACAATTCGATTATTCAGTTCTATACTACAAGGTGTTGGAAGAAATCCCAAAGATGGATCAAGAAAAAAAGGAGGCATAAAGGTACATACGTTGATGGACGCATTTAGCGGTGTTGCGGATTTTGTGAGAATGACATCAGCTAAACTGCACGACAAAAACTTTCTTGCTTTCCTAAAATTAGAACCCAATAGCTTTGTGGTTTTTGATAAGGCATATATTCATTACCTGCAATTTGCAATCTGGTCAACAAAGAAAATATGGTTTGTAACACGAATGAAAGATAATGCAGTATATCATGTTACCAAGGTTATTATAGATCGGTCAAGGAAGAAAGGCGCAACAGGTGTAGTAAAGGAGCAATACATCTTGCTTACGTATAAAGATAGAATTGGAGAATTAAAAAATTTACCGCTTCGAAGGATCACCTTCAAGGCGGATGATGGGAAAATGTATTATTTCATCACAAACAATTTTAAAATTACACCTGAAACAGTTGCTGCCATTTATAAAAACAGATGGATGATAGAATTACTATTTAAACAAATAAAGCAAAATTTTCCGCTAAAATATTTTTGGGGAGAATCAGAAAATGCAATCCGGACTCAAATTTATTGCGTGCTGATTGCTCAACTGCTAATGGTTGTGATCAAGAAAAAAGCGTGCTCAAAAAAGTCATTTGCAAATATCATTACAGTTATTCGCTTGCACTTAATGAGTTATGTTGAACTCTTTGCATTTATTAAAGATACGTACAAGGCATGGAGAAAAAATAATAGTCCGCCAGGGCAAGTACGGATGAAAATGAATTGAGGGGGGCAAAATTAAAAGTGATAGAACGCGGTCCATTTTCCAATGGAAATGGAATCTTCATGCTATTTTAGTCGGACAACAATGATAAATTATAAAACATTTCATGGCCTTGTTGTAAGAAAATTTAAAGCTAAAATAA
>CAYWAV010000226.1:0-1542 GCA_964456225.1 uncultured Chitinophaga sp.
CGTTATGCCCAAGTTTAAAATGACGACATTGACAAAGTATTTTATTCTGACCATTATAGTTTTTGGACAGTTTGTTTGTTATTCGCAGAATGAAAAAATTACAGCGGAGACACAAACTATTGTTAAAGGTTTGCAAAAAGGCAACACTTACGAGACTGCATTTGTGCCGGAGGGGACTAAATCAAAACAGCTTGACTTGTATAATAAGTTAAAAGCTACGGCAACAGACAATGAACTAAAACTTCTCACAGAACACAAAAATGGAGTTGTCAGAGTTTATGCTTTTGTGGCATTGACTGAGCGGAACCCACAAGAAATATTTGAAATAATACTAAAGCATATTGACGACAAAGAGGTAATTAATTGTTATTCTCACGGATTTGAATTTGTTCATAGCGTAATTTATAAAAGGGCAGTTGCAGAGTTCTTTGTTAGTTCCCAAGTCTTGACAACTAAGGAAAGACAGAAACTTGACGGTATTTTAATTTTTTCAAAATACCACCTAAACTACACGGATTATTTGCTCCGAGACATAGAACCGCAAGAAAAATATTATAACCAAATAAAAATTCATGCACAAGCCAGCGAATATAAATATGCGGTAATTGCACTTGCCCGATTTAAAAGAAAAGAAGATATAAGCATAATTGAAAATAAAATTAAAGCATTGCCATATTATTCAATTGAATCAATAGAAATATTCCCTGACCAATACTTTAAAAATGTTTTGAACCATTTCAATGAAACTGAATCAAAGCCATATGGCATATATTCCGCTGTTGCAGTTTTTCAGGACTCGTTTGCATATAAATACTTGTATAAGTCTATTCAAGAACCTGCTAAAAATGATTACTATAGTGAGCAAAAAGCAAAAGAAATATACAAGGCTATTGAAAAATACAAATGCAATCTTTACAACGAATTGTTTTTTCAACTATGGCAAACCGACTTTATAATTAATGATTCCATTTTTAAGTATCTAAAGACAATTGACCAAAAACGAAGTGTTCAAATCGCAATTCAAAGTTTGAAAAATCCCGATAAGCTCGACAATAGGACTCTGGTAATTGAAGACCTATTAAACTTCCTCATTGAATTCGACAGTTCAAGCGCCAAATCAATAATACATTTTAACATTGATAGCGCAGATGTTCATACTTTAAGCGATTTCGTTGACAAGGCAAAATATTTCAAGGATACAGCAATTATCAATTCATTATTTGTTAGACTTGAACAAACGGACAACGGACATATTTATATTCCCATCGTAAAAACGGTTTTGGCTTATAATGACAAAGTATTAAACAATAGACTTTTAGACAGCATACGAGCAAATAAAGGCATAAAGGATTGGGGACTGAAAGACGTTATAAAAATATTAGACGAATATAAACTGAAACTATAAAACCTGGGCATAACAGGCGTTTGGCAAAAGTGGCGGTTCAGTGCTTCGTAGGGCAGTTTTGTGGGTTTATAAACTTTAGTGCTTCGTATGAAAGTTGGTGCTGAAAATCGCCACCTTCGCCAAGCGCCAAACCGTTA
>CAYWAV010000227.1:0-1528 GCA_964456225.1 uncultured Chitinophaga sp.
GGAATACATTGGTATGATAAATATCATTTCCGTTTTTGTCAACTGCTTTAAAAAATACACTTTCAAAATTCAGTTGTTTGCATAATTGTTCAAACAACATTTTGTCGGTACGCGGAGAACTATTCGCATACGCAACTTTATGAGTATAATCAAAAACAATACTGCCAGTACCTTCCAGATACATTTTTTTGTTTTCGAATTTTGTTAGATCGATAAAAATGGTGTTGTTCTTTTTGAATTCAGACAAAATATCAGTTCTTCTTTCAAGTCTTCTGTTTTCGGCAAGCATCGGATATAAAACCAATTCATTGTTTCCATGAAAAGAAATCCAATTGTTTGGGAAAACAGAATCGGGGGTATGCGGACTTTCAGTATCATCAAAAATAACGACATCAATTCCAGCATCGATTAGCTTTTTAGAAAACATATCAAATTCCAAAAGTGCTTTTGATTGGATTGTTTCAGCAGTATCCAATTCTGTTTTTTGCTGAAAGGAATTGCTTTCAGCAGTTTGAGAATTGAATCCGAAATTAACCGGACGAATCATTAATATTTTTGAAGCTTTGTTGAGCATTTATACAAAAGTAATCAAGAATTATAGAATGTTTAACTTTGTTAATATAAATGAAGAAATTTTTAGCCTTTTCTGTCGTGTTAAGTGGAATTATATGCTCTTTTGAAGCATGTAATTACTTTGTGCAGGAAAATAGGGGAAACTTGGAAGTAGTTACTGCTCCTACTTTACAAGAAGAGATGGTTCCTGTTCTGAAAGATTCCGTAGAAAAAGGTATTTACCTTCCTACTCCTTTGGTGATAAGCGAAATTGAAAGTCGCATTTTAGCTGCTGGACTTGTGGATGTAAAATTATTAGATACAAGCATTGTAGTAGATTTAAAATACTCTACCAGCAATAATTTTTTAGGAGTGGATATGTATGGCGATTTTGATAAATGTTATTTACAGCCAGATGTTGCTGAAAAATTAATTTGTTCCCAGCAAATTCTAAAAGCGAAGTTTCCTTTTTATAATTTGATTGTTTTTGATGCTGTGCGCGCTCGTAGTATACAACGTAAAATGTGGGACACAATTGATGTACCCTATTTCGAAAAATCTAAGTACGTTTCCAATCCAAACAATGGCTCTCTCCATAATTTTGGTGCTGCAGTGGATGTAAGTATAATTGATGAACAGGGAATAGAATTAGATATGGGAACACCTTACGACTATTTTGGTGAGTTAGCTTATCCGAGAGAAGAAGACAGAATGTTAGATGAAGGAAAATTAACTCGCATTCAGTTGTTGAACAGAAAATTATTACGTGATGTAATGGAACTAGGCGGTTTTATGGGAATTACTACGGAGTGGTGGCATTTTAATTCGTGTTACAGAACGGAAGCCTATGAAAAGTACACGATAATAGAGTAGAAGATTAATTTTTATTCCTTTGTTGTCAGCCTGAGTGAAGTTGAAGGCTAAAACAAATAACCGTACCTCTGATTCAGAAACTTACTATTATCCCTTCCTCTTT
>CAYWAV010000228.1:0-1499 GCA_964456225.1 uncultured Chitinophaga sp.
GGTTAAGGGTGTGCGCACCTGTATGCTTATTACCAACGAAAAAGATGCTGAAAATCTATCGGGCAGACCAATGGGTATAAATAAAATTGACGATGATGGCACTATCTGGTTTTTTACAAAGGCATCATCATATAAAGTTGACGAAATAGAAGAAAACAAAAAAGTGTCCATTGCCATTACAAACGAAAGCAGTAATAATTATTTAATGATCCACGGCACAGCAACTTTAGTAAACGACCAAACCAAAATGAAAGAGTTGTGGAGTGCCATCATGAAAGCATGGTTTCCACTTGGCTTAGACGATCCCGACATGACCCTTATTAAAGTAACACCCAGCGAAGTAAATTATTGGGACAGCAGTTCAAGCAAAATGGTAGTATTGTTTAACATGCTAAAAGCAATTGTTACGGGAAAAGAATATAAAGAAGGTGAACACGGAAAAATTAATTTATAAAATCAAATACTAATTAAGATGAAAAAATTAGAAAGCAAAGTAGCAATTATCACTGGTGGTGCCGGTAGCATTGGAAAAACCACTGCTAAATTATTTTTAGAAGAAGGTGCAAAAGTAATGCTGGTTGATCTTGCCGAGGACGCATTAAAAACTGCCGTACAAGAATTAAATAGTCCACACGTAAAATATTGCGTTGCCGATGTTTCAAAGGCATTTGATGTGGATCACTATGTAAATGAAACAGTAAAATTGTTTGGGAAAATTGATGTTTTCTTTAACAATGCAGGCATTGAGGGAGTAGTAAAACCTATTATAGATTACCCTGAAGAAATTTTTGATAAAGTGATTTCCGTAAATGTAAAGGGTATATGGTTGGGGAATAAATACACATTACCTCAAATGAAGGATGGTGGTAGCATAATCCTGACTTCATCTGTAGCTGGCCTTTTAGGCTTTGCCAATTTAAGCGCCTACGTAACCAGCAAACATGCTGTTGTTGGTATAATGAGAACAACAGCTATTGAAGCTGCTCCACGAAAAATTAGAGTGAATTCTGTTCATCCTGCACCTGTAAATAATAGAATGATGCGATCAATTGAAGCCGGGGCATCAGCCGTACATCCCGAAGAAGTAAAAAAACAATTTGAGGCCACAATTCCACTAGGACGCTATGCAGAACCTATTGAAATTGCCAAATTAGTTTTATTTCTCGCAAGTGATGACAGTCAATTCATAACTGGTACCACACAAGTAATCGATGGTGGAATTTCAGTGCAATAATTTAATTAGGAAATAACATAATGAAAAACAAATATCACTTCGTAGCCATTTCAGGAAGTTTAAGAAAAGAATCTTATAACACGATGGTGCTAAAAGCGACACAAAAACTTGCACCTGCAGATGTTAGTATTGAACAATTATCAATTGCTGATATACCCATGTACAATTTTGATTTGCATGAAAAAGTATTTCCTGAATCCATTGAAAAATTATGTACCTCTATTAAAGCTGCTGATGGACTCATTATAGTTACACCTGAATACAA
>CAYWAV010000229.1:0-1441 GCA_964456225.1 uncultured Chitinophaga sp.
TTGGCTCTTGAATACACTGATCGTTCGCCAAGAGAAGTAGCGTGTTTGTTTACCGTTATTTGCAATGCCTGCACTCGGAATTAACACTACGTCACCATTTTGATCTACAGAAAGGACTTTTGCATAAGTTAATCCATTCACTCCATTCGCCAAAGGTGTTTTTAAACTCGTAAGATTAGTTAATCTTAAACCGCTTGAACCGTTAAGCGCGTTGACAGGAAAATAAGGATCACCAATATTACTTTGAACTTCAACCCTGTTATTGGCATTTATGCTTGTAGCATTTAACCCGAACCGCCATTTTCCATTACTTCCTAATCTGCCTCTCTCGATTTGTAAAACGTTCCAAATATATTGAGGGGTCCCTGGACCTGATCCATTCGCTCCATTACCGGTAACATTGTACCAAAAACCATTTAAATTTGAAATGTGTTCAAATCGATTGTTGGTTGTTTGAAGTAAAGTAGTACCGTCCATGCGAATAAATGTTTGATTAGAAAAGCTAGTGAACAGATCGATTGTTGCACCCGTGAATGAAGTCGCACCGGGGGCAATTTGAATACCGTCTCCAGATTGGGGTGCTACGTTAAAATTATAAAGCAATGCTGGATTAGAATTTTGCATGCCATTGTTTGTGGTTATTGTTGCTTTTATTATATTGTTAGTTCGAAAATTAACGGGAGAGTTATTGATTGAACCAAGAAAGTTTGCTGGAGTAATTCCAAGGTTTCCATTAATTCTCCAAAATGGCCCTTGAGCTAAAGAAGATAGATTAATGGCAAATAGAAACAGGAAAGTAAGAGGGAGGTTTAGTTTTTTCATAGGTTTTGTTTGTTAGTTGGTTAATAATAGTTGCTTATAGAAAATGGAATTGTTTGTTGTGACTTTCAAGAAATATGGACCTTTTGGGAATAAGGATAAATTAATATCGATGACATTAGTATTTTCTATGTTAACATTTAAAACTAATTCGCCAATAAAATTATATACTGATGTTTCTTTAACATCAGTATTACTAAAACTAACCTTGAATACCCCATTTGATGGATTAGGAAAAACAGATGTAGTAGTTTCATTAATATTTACTTCCTTATTACTTGTATTCAAAGAAACAGTGACATCTTCAATATAGTGGTAGCTGTAATTTGTTGCGATTTGTTGGGGAGTATAACTAGAAAAAGTATAAGTATCGGTTGAAGCATCTGTTTCGAAATTTCCAATGGTAATATATTTTTCGCCACCTATCGCATTAAAAATCCCAGAAACCTGAGTCCAACCGTTTTTATTTGTTATCGGATTGGATATAGAGTTGTTTGAAATTTGAGGGGAAAATGGTAAATTGTTATTATTGGTTGACGATACAGGCGTATTTGAAAAATAGACACCTATATTATTTGAGGCATAGGGGCTACTATCGCCAACGGACACATAAAACGAAACA
>CAYWAV010000230.1:0-1420 GCA_964456225.1 uncultured Chitinophaga sp.
ACCCAACCAATGTCAATAATTTAGACAATCTATATTTATCATACATCGTATAGTGTATCTCGCCACTTTTTCTAAACTTACCAATCAAATAATATCCATATCCTTTTCTCCCAAGAATAAGCCTTAAAATCAAATATTTAATGCGGCTAATATAATAGTCAATTCTTTTTCGCATTGAGTTGTTTTGATTGACAGGATTTCCTTTTAGTGAATCGATCATTTTTTTAGAATCTTGACCTATCCTATAAAAAACATACTCTTTGTTGGGAATCTGACTTTGCAATAAATACTTCAACATATCTCCACCTGAAATATTTCTTGAAGCCTGGTCAAATAATTCCAATAAAATCCATTCATAATCAGCATCACCGTGTTCCTCATTATTCTCTGCACGTTGTAGATTTTTAAAATATTGATTAATCATTCTTTCCAAATCAGGCAATACAATTCTAAGTACCCCATTTGCTTTTAATACCCTCCAACACTCTTTCAATACCCTTTTTCCATCGTCATAACTTAAGTGCTCAAGAAAATGAGAATTATAAACAAAATCAAAAGTCGCATCTGCAAATGGCAACCCTTTTAAGATATCGCATTGAATTACCTCTTTTGAATCTGAAACAAGATCAATATTGACCCAATCTTTGTGAAAACGTGTACCACAGCCAATATTTAATAATTTCATTTTTTATACAATTTAAAGATCTCTTTATCACTGCTTTATCCAAAACACGCAACTTTCATCAACATGATTGATTAATGGATTTAATTTATTTTTATGGATAAAATCAATAGTCGCTTTTCTGCACCCCTCGTATCCAAAATCATCTATGATAATCAAACCATTTTTAACAACCTTATCGTATAAAAATCTAAAACAAATTTCTGTGGACTTATACCAGTCTCCGTCTAACCTTAAAATGGCAATATCAGCAATTTGAGATGAAATCATAGGTAATGTATTTTGAAACCAACCAATATGATAGTGTATTTTATCTTTGGGATAATTAATAGCTGTTTCCAATAGGCTTCTACAGTCTTCCAATGTCCCATGACCTCCCCAAACATCATATATACCATTCAATGGTTCCAGCTTGCCTGTAAAACTAGCATCAGAATTAATTATTTTTTTTACTTCCTGAATTTCCTTTTCACCATCGAGCTTTTCATCAGGCTCGCAAATGTCTGTAAACGAATCAAATAAATGTAAACTTCGTCTCTTAGTTCCATATTTCAAATTTGCCAAAGCCATTATTCCAACTGACCCTCCTTTCCATGTACCACATTCTACAAAATCTCCTTCAATATGGTTCTTTTCGCAATAAATCACCTGTTCATATAAACTGATAAGCCTCGGATATGTCAGCATTGTATGTCCCGATACTATTTGAATTGCCTGAAATGCATCATTTTCGTAAAC
>CAYWAV010000231.1:0-1394 GCA_964456225.1 uncultured Chitinophaga sp.
GGTAGCAGGATTGGCGAATGTTTTGTATATTTATAGCGCTTAGCAACAAGTTATGCCCAATGCTAAGACGACAACAATTCAAATCAACGACAAAATGGGAAATTTCAAAATTGTAGTTTTATTATTCTTGTTACTTATAAATTTAAAACCACTTTCTGCACAATGGTCAACAGTTGGAACAGGAACCGACCAAGATGTAATGACTATGGCCGTTTATAAATCAGAACTTTATGCTGGCGGACATTTCCTTAATGCGGGTGGCAATTCTGCAAATCGTATTGCGAAATGGGATGGAACAAATTGGTCACCCCTTGGAGTTGGAATGAGTGGAGGCTCCTCTGAAGTGTTAGCACTTGCTGTATATAATGGGGAACTTTATGCAGGAGGTAGTTTTCCAAGTGCAGGCGGAATTCCTTCAACAATATGTATTGCAAAATGGAACGATACAACGTGGTCATCTGTTGGAAATATGATAGGTAATATTTATGCATTGGCAGTTTATAAATCTGAACTTTATGCAGGTGGTGACTTCACCAGTGCAAATGGTATTCCTGCTTCTGGGATTGCTAAATGGAACGGAACAACATGGTCATCAGTTGGTACAGGAATAATGGGAGGAGTCATCCCTGTCGTTGTTTCATTAGCCATTTATAATGGAGAACTTTATGCTGGTGGATTATTCTCTTCTGCTGGTGGTAGCCCTGCATCCAACATTGCAAAATGGAACGATACAATTTGGACTGCTGTTGGTTCTGGAATAGACAATGGAGTTATTGCAATGACTGATTATAATGGTGAACTGTATGCCGGAGGCAGTTTTAGCAATGCAGGAGGTATTCCTGCAAATAATATAGCCAAATGGGATGGTACAAATTGGTCGTCTGTAGGAGCAGGGGCAGATGGAGAAATTGACGCTTTAGGAGTATTTAATTCTGAACTTTATGCTGGAGGATTCTTTGGAAGTGCAGGTGGTAATGTTTCACCCTATATTGCAAAATGGAATGCAATAACATGGTCGTCATTAGGGACTAATATGAATGGGACTGTTCAAGGTTTTGCAGTTTATAATTCAGAATTATATGCTGGAGGCTATTTCACAACAGCACCTGATAGTTTGCCGGTTAATCACATCGTCAAATTAATTTCTCCAAATGGCATAAATGAAAATTTATTAAATAGTACTGTTAATCTTTTTCCAAATCCGCTTATTGACAAAGCAACATTACAATTTGATAATTTAAAAAACGAAATTTGCTCGTTAACATTTTATAATACGCAAGGACAAATTGTTAGGATAATAAATAACATCAACACAGACAAAGTTGAAATAGAAAGACAAAGTCTCGCAAGCGGACTTTATTTTTTCCAACTGCGTACCGACAGACAAATTATTG
>CAYWAV010000232.1:0-1373 GCA_964456225.1 uncultured Chitinophaga sp.
CCCAGCATAGCTGATGTAAGAAGGCTTATTAAAATAATGTTTCTTCGTTTTTTTGTTTTAGCTGTTGCCATAATAGATTGCGTTACGAGGATGATTGTATTAAAACTATCCCTTGCGGTGAGATTTGAGTTAGTTATGGTGTGTAAGTTTAATTCTGTTCTTTCACAAACAATGCTACCACCATTCCGAAAATTACATGCCCCATAATACTTCCGATCATCATTAATATCATGCTGCCTTCCATTGGTGGCATTCCGCCCATCATGGCCCCCATAACTCCTATCGCAATTTGAGCGAAAATAAAACTGGCAAAGCCGAAAATTGCTCCTTTCAATAGATTGTTTTTTATCTTTTTCAATAAGTTGATGAAAAGAAAAGCATAAATCATTGCGAAAATTATTCCAATCATAAAATGCATTAACCATCCTACTATTATTGGAAGACCCATCATCATCGAAAGCATTTCAGGGGGGCTCATTTTAGGTATTCCCATCATTGGCGCAATCATCATTACTGCTGTCATTACTGCGGTACCAGTTATACCTCCTAAAAGTGATTTTAATATTTTATTTGACATTGTCTTAGTTTTTAAATTGTTTGAAATAAAAGCGGGGACTATTTTGCAATAGGCCCCGACTAATTGATTTACATTTTCTTTTTACAATCCTCTGTACAAGTGTGCCCTTTTTCTCCATGAGCGTACATGTGATTGCCGTTTTTGCATGCCGAAGTGCAAACATGTTCTTTCATTGTCATTTTGCCCTTTTGAGAAGCCTCCATCTTTTTACACTCTGCGGTGCATGTGTGGCCTTTTTCTCCATGAGCGAAAGAGCATGATCCAGGCTTACAAGCTGAAGTGCAAACATGGTCTTTTAGTTGCACCGTTTCGCTTTTGCTTTTCGAATCGCTTTTTTTTGTTGCTGATTGAGCGTTAGCTGAAAATACCGCACCTAGTATAAGCGCCATTCCTAAAATAAGTTTTTTCATTTTTGTGGTTTTTAAAGGTTAATTAATACTTCTATGGGGATAGTAGTAGAACCTTTAAAAACCTTACAAAAAATCTTAATTATTTTTTGAATTTTCTTCTATTGACCTATGAATACGGATTTTAGAGGAATCAGAAAGTTTAAAATTGGATGGATTTGAGAAGTTTTTGTGGTTTGCTTTAAACGCCTTTTCAATCAAGAGACTTTGTTTTTGGTATCCGGAACATTTATCGCAAATTTTAAGATGCATACTTAATTGCAACCTGTCGATAAACGACAATGGTGTATCATGGCTTTTTTCAATCAGAAAAGTAGCCTTTTGACACGATAAGACAATTAAGTTCATTAATTTTTTCATTTGTTTACTCTTTAAACCAGTTTTTTTCG
>CAYWAV010000233.1:0-1338 GCA_964456225.1 uncultured Chitinophaga sp.
CCACAAATTCCCTGCTTTTTATCATCATCCCGAACGGGTAGAACCCGCTTGTAGAAAGGATATCAGCGATTTTGTAAGAAATTGTTCCAGGAGTAATTGTTGACTCAACAGGAATTTTTCTGTCTGAAATTGTGCTATTAACATTTCCAAGGTGATCTGTCATTTCAAATTGTTTTTTACCCAAATAATGTAAAATTAAGCGAGGAGTAATTGTGCTTACCATTTCTTTGTCAGGCAAATTTAAACCTATTCTACTACTTCCGTACAAACTTTGTTCAATTAATTTAAAACTTACTGCACCAACACTTGGAATTCGCAAATCATAAATACCCATTACATTGCCTTGCGCATCTCTCACATAATACGTAGTATATTTTAAATTGTTACCTGCATCAAATACATGTTTTGCAATTCGGTTTCCGCTTGCGTCATAGTCGAACACCAAATTGTCTTTTGTGCTCGTTATAGGGCGTGTAATGCGTTTTATCTTGCCATAAACCGTCCATTCAATATTTGCAATTTGTTCAACGCTGTCTTTTGTTAAATTTCCAATCGCGTCATAATTGTAATTATTGTTTACGTTTATGTTGGTTAAATTGGGGTTAAAGTTTCCTTCATCGTCAATATCTTCTGAACGTAAAGCGGAGTATCCGGTATTATCTCTTACATGATACAATCGGTTATGAATTAAATCACCACCTACTAATTCACGTTTGTATTTATATTCCATTGCATCAAATTCAACTCCGAATTCATCGCTTCTGTTTTGCGATAAAATATTTCCGTTAGCATCGTATGTAAAACTGTTGGCGTATAAATTTGCTACAACTTGTCCGCTTGCCTTCCATAAATTATTCGGGATATCAATATTGTCGAAAGCAACCGAACTTTTTATTCTATTCAATTGATCATATTTATAAGCGCTTCCCAACGGCTGTGGTTTAGGAGCAAGTCCTGCACCGCCAGATGCAGTGTCAATATCTTGAACGGTTACAACCATACTGCTAATGTTTCCATTAAACAAATCGTAACGCGCAGCTTGTAACTGACTGCCATAAGTGGTTGCTTCAAATCGCTTCAAAGGATCGTTCCAAACCAAATAATTTATTTGTTTGTAATCGCCTTGGTAATAATTTAAACTATAACCAAAGGCATCTTTTGCAAATACTTTGTTTGGGTGAGAAGGATTCAAACTTGAACCATCTTTACCCATATCTCTATCGGCATCCAACGTGTTGCTGTTTACACCTTTTATCCAACCTTGCAAAGTGTAGGCATAATCCATTCCTTGTACTGCATTATTTCCGTACTCAATACGTGCAAGCGGACCGTGTGCGT
>CAYWAV010000234.1:0-1304 GCA_964456225.1 uncultured Chitinophaga sp.
GAAGAAGTAGGAGAAGTAGCAAGAATCATTGCGCGTGAATACGGTGAGCAATCTTTTAAGAAAAAAGAAAAAGGAAAAGAACTAGCTGATGAAATGGCAGATGTTCTTTTCGTTCTCATTTGTTTAGCAAATCAAACGGGAATTGATCTAAATAAAGCGCTGGAAAAAAATCTTGAAAAAAAAACAAAACGAGATAAAACACGTCACAAGAAAAATAAAAAATTGAAATAATTTTTCCTTTTTAAATTACAAATAAGATGCTATAAAATTTAATTTATGAAAAAAATAAAACTACTTTTTCTTTTGTTATTGTTCTGCTCAAAAACAACATTGGCATCAACCGAAGATTTGAAAAAAGCATGGGAAGCATTTGCTGCAAACAATAGAGTAGAAGCTGTTACTCTTTTTAAACTTGCTGCAAAAGATCCTACAACAAAATCGGAAGCCAGTTTGGCATTATCAATTATTGCCAGAGATAATGGAAATACGAAGGAAGCGTTTAGCTATTTCATGGATTTTTATAAAACTTCTGAAAATCCTTACCCATACGCATTTGCTTTGTGGACCAGCTCTTGTGTGAATAGTGGTTATGCTAAAAAAAGTAAAGAGCAAGTTGCATTTTTAAAACAAGTAGCAATGGATCCGAAGGCTAACCAATGCATGCAGGCTATGGCAAATTCTATGTTGGGTTATCATTTTCAAAAAAGCAATGACTTTAAGTTTGGTAAATTATTTTTTGATAAAATAAATGTTGTTAGGTTTTGTCAAGCAGTAGGACAATTTGAAAATGTTTCAGGAAGTGGTTTTAATAAAGATTTTGGTGTGTTGGAGAATCCATCCTCTACTTCTGTTTTTAAAAGTAAAGTCGGAGCAGATGTTAAATGGTTTAATGTAAAACATCTTCGTAATGACAAATGGTTAGATTTTGCTTATAACTTTAATAGTGAAGATGCCGTGAGTTATGCTCAATCGTTTGTAAATAGTCCTGCTGATCAAGAAATAATACTTCGTGCGGGAGCTTCCGGTGCAATAAAAATTTGGGTAAACGATTTACTTGTGTGTTCTATTGCGGATGAACAAAGTACAGATGTAGATGTGTATGGATATAAAGTGAAATTAAACAAAGGCTATAATCGCATTTTAGTACAGCTAGGGAAAAGTGAATTGTCGCGCTCTAGTTTTATTGTGAGATTGTTTGATGTAAATGAAAATGCTTTAACTAACGTTTCATATGCCACCGAAGCACAAACGTATACAAAGTCAAATCCTTATAGTGTGCAAATGGTTCCGTTTTTTGCAGACGC
>CAYWAV010000235.1:0-1296 GCA_964456225.1 uncultured Chitinophaga sp.
GACGCCCAGGGTCAGCTGGGTGCGGTCGTTCGAGCCGATCGAAAAGCCATCGAAGTGCTTGGCAAACTCGTCGATGAGCAGGACGTTGTTGGGGATCTCGCACATCACGTAGATCTCCAGCCCGTCCTTGCCTCGTTCCAGGCCCAGTTCGGCCATGCGCGCGATCACGCGCTTGGCCTCGTCGATGCGCCGGCAGAACGGGATCATGAGCTTGAGGTTGGAAAGACCCATGACCTCGCGCACCCGCTTCATGGCCGCGCATTCGAGCGCGAACCCCTTGATCACGCGGTGCACGATGCGTAGCACCGTGCGTGAGCAACTCAGGATGCGCGGCGAAAAAAGAGAATGTGCAGTGGAATCGGAAACGACAGCACCCATTGCCTGACCGGCACGCGCGGGATGACCTGTTCGACCAGATACGCGGCGCTCTGCGCCATGCGCCATGCGCCATGCTCCATGCGCCGCACCACGGGCAAAACCTGCGCCGCTTGCAGGAAAACGCCACCAGCTTCTCATGCGCGCAGTCAGCACAGCCCAAGCGCAGAAATCCGTGGGCCAGAATGCCACATTCGAGAAAGGCCTCGAAGTGGACAACCGGCCCGGGGGCAACTTCAACATCCTCGCCGGCATCAAGACCCAGCACATGCCCTACAAGGGGACGGGCCTGGTGCTCACCGACATGGTGGGCGGGCAGGTGCAGCTTTTCTTCGCACCGCCGGCCGCGCTGATCCCCTTCATCAAGGCCGACAAGCTGAAGGGCCTGACGGTGACCACCGAAAACCGCATGACTGCGCTGCCGGGCGTGCCCACCTTTGCCGAAGCCGGACTGCCCCCTATGACCTGAAGAGCTGGTATGGCGTGCTGGTGCCTGCAGCCACGCCGAAACGGCTGCTGGACAGGCTGTCGGGGAAGATCGGCAAGGCGCTGGCATTGCCCGATGTCAGGCAGAACATGCTGGCCCAGGACATGAAACCCTTCATCAGCACGCCGGAGCAGTTCGCCGCGCTGATGGTCGCGGAATCGGCCAAGTTCGCCCCGCATCATCAAGACGACTGGAATCAGGCTGGAGAACTGATTGTTGTTATCACGTACAGTATGCAGTCTTTTTTCTGAATGCATCTACAGCCTATTTATTATCAATCCTCACTCTTCGAGCTTGATGTTGTTCTCCTGCACCACCTTGCGCCAGCGCGCGGCTTCGATAACAACCGTTTTCGCGAACTGCGACGGGGTGTTGCCCACCATCTGGGCACCTTCGGCATCCATGCGCTTCACCAGCTCCGGCGTCTTCACGGC
>CAYWAV010000236.1:0-1289 GCA_964456225.1 uncultured Chitinophaga sp.
TCAAACTCCCTCTCCTTGAGCAAGGAGAGGGTTGGGGTGAGGTCACGCGAGGGTATTAATTCTTTACCAATACCGGGACTTTTCTGCTATAAACAGAAGAGTCCTTTTCATTTCCAATAATATTTTTCCCCATCGTTCCCTTAAAACGTTTTAATTTATTTTCACGCTCTGCCAAAGAAACAAAAAGGTCGGCATAAGCTGATTCTGCATCTATTTCAGGCAGTTCACTTTTCATGTTGATGTTTTTGTAACAGATGGTTATTAGCTCCACATCAGGAAATTTTTTCTTGATATAACCTTTTAAAAGAATGGCTTGGTAATGATCGGTTGCTACAGCAATCCTTTTAAAACCAAGTTCTCTGGCCATTTTTACAGAATAGAAAATGTTTTCTGTGCTGTGTTCTGCTTCTTCTTCTACGAAAGTATTTTCAGAAGGAATGCCTAATGAGTCGGCATAAATTTTCATCATCTTTCCTTCTATATACGGTGTATACACAGCTGATCCGGAGAAAATGATATTTTTTGCAAACCCCTTTTTAAACAAAAAATTAGCCCATAACATTCTTGCTTTCAAAACCATTTTTAACGAAGGCTCTTGGTAAGGAACACCCGGAACGATAATCACATCATAGGGATTCGCGAGTTTGTCATTTAAATCGGTTGATTCTTTTTTTGATTTGTCGTAGCTGCAAAGTAAAAACAATGCACAGCTAATAAAGGCAGGTGTTGAGAGAGAGCGTTTCATAGTCTTAGTTTTTTAGTTTATCCCCATCAAAATTTTGCGCAGTTTTTCGATTTTTAGAATTTCGAAATGACAAAAAATGATAAAGAGTAAATATTAAACCATGACTTTAGGGATGTTTTGATAGTATCCTTCGTAGCTTTTTTGCATAGGAGGATTTTAATGAAAACGAGGTCGGTTATAGCATATTGCTCAACGCAATTTTTTCCTTCAAAATAGAGGTAAAGAGCTAGTTTCTGTCTATCAGCATCAGAAATAACAACCATTTAACAATAAAAAATGTAATAAAAGCCCGTTAATTCGGGGATTTCTATAAATTTGCGATCTCAAAATCAGGATGGAAGCATTTTTTTTGAAAAAAACCTCTAAAACTTTTGTTACTCCGCAAATGTTTTCTAAATTTGCAATCCTTTTTCAAGGGGGTAGTGTATTTTGTCCACTACAAAAATGGTTGAAGTTCTTTTAAAATATAGTATTACAAGGTATTGCCGATGTAGCTCAGTTGGCCAGAGCAGCTGATTTGTAATCAGCTGGTCGGGGGTTCGAA
>CAYWAV010000237.1:0-1287 GCA_964456225.1 uncultured Chitinophaga sp.
GATGGAAGCGTAATGCATTCAATCTAACGTGATACCATTAATCTTACATGTTTTCATTGCTTATATTTAGTTTTTAATTTAAAATTGTTACCATGATTGTTTCTAAAAGAGTCTATCATCCTTTGGTTTTGTTTTTTTACCATTCAAAATTACTAAGCTCGGAACAATTAACACAAATCCCTAAAACCACTAAAAATTATTGGAGCACAACGAGTCATGTCGATATGTTCGGCTATGAATGGGTCAGTTCATTTTATTCTGAATATGATAATTTTAATTCAATACAAAAGCATAAAATCATTTTTAAATCGGCAAGGTTATGTTGTAAGGTATTTGATGCTTTTTCTGTCCTTTCCACTAATATAAAGGCTTACCACAAGATTTTTAAAAACAATGCTGGTATCATCATCAATACGATTGATTATCTTGCTCAGGAAATCAGACTCGATAAAGCGTGTCGCTTATTTAATATCACCACACAAAAGTTTTATCGTTTTAAAAACAAAGTAAAATGCACGGCTTCTGTTCTTAATCTTTGTTATAAAACACATCCACATCAATTAACTATTGCCGAATGTTCGCAAATAAAAGAAGCTGTTAATGATGCTACTAATGAGCGAAAAACATTCGTAAGCATTTGGTATAAATTAATGAGGGATGGCAAATTATATTGTTCTGCTTCCACATTTTACAAATATGCGAACTTGGTTTCTGAAAGAGTTGCGAAAATAAAATTTGAAAAACCTAAAATGAGTTTAAAGGCGACACGTGTTTTTGAATTCATTCATGTGGATACAACTTTATTGCCTTCTCTTAAAGATGGTACTATCAGGGCTGTAATTATCAAAGACAATTATTCAAAAAAAGTATTGCACAAAGGGATTGTAGATAGTGGTGATTCTAAATGGATTGTGTTATTGCTAAAAGAAATGTTTGCTATGTACGGCTTAGAAAATCACAATCGCCTTATCACTTTGGTATCTGATGGCGGTTCTGAAAACAAAGGCGATGTTACCCATTGGTTTAACACCTTTGACAAAGACTCTATTGCAAAACAAATTGCAAAAACAAAAGAGTTTAAGTTTACCAATAACGAAATTGAAAGCACCTTCAATATTTTTAAAAATGAATTTTTACAAGGAAAAGAGATCATTGATAAAGAGCATGCCAAGCGTGAATTAGACAATTTTGCTGGTTATAATGACAAGCAACGCTATCCAATAGCCCTTTATGGATGTACACCACAAGAAGTTTTTGAGGGTGCTATTATTGACAAACACCGATTCA
>CAYWAV010000238.1:0-1287 GCA_964456225.1 uncultured Chitinophaga sp.
AACGATTTGTTCTGGCAATACTGCAACATTAACCGCGAGTCTTGTTGGTGGCATTCCTGCAACAATCACTTGGTACAGCGCACAAGTTGCGGGAACTGTACTAGGTACTGGAACTACATTTACAACTCCTGTTTTAGCTACTACCACAACGTATTATGTTGGATTTTGTCCGGGCACCTACACCATTCCCGTTACAGTTACAGTAAATACATCACCAACTACATCTCTTGCTGGTGGCGACCAAACGGTTTGTGCAACTTCAGCAACATTAGCAGGGAATCCTGCTGCTGCTGGTACGGGAACTTGGACATTAATAAGCGGAACTGGAACAATCACTACACCTGGTTCTCCAACATCAACTGTAACAGCACTCGGATTAGGAGCAAATGTTTTTCAATGGACAATCACAAATCCACCTTGCGGAACATCAACAGATCAGGTAACTATTACCAGCACTGGCGGACCAACAACCGCTGCTGCAGGATCAAGTCAAACCGTTTGTGGAACAACTGCCTCACTTAACGGAAATACTCCAACGAGCGGAACTGGAGCTTGGACACTTGTTAGCGGAACAGGAACAATTACCACTCCTGCATCACCTTCATCAGGTGTTACAGGATTAGGAGTTGGACCAAATGTTTTTCAGTGGACCATCACAAGTGCGCCTTGTCCGCCATCTACATCAACTGTAACCATCACTGGAGTGGCTTCTCCAACAACTGCAAATGCAGGATCTAATCAAACTATTTGTGGAACAGCTGCTTCACTTACAGGAAATATAGCTACTACAGGAACTGGAACGTGGACATTGGTAAGCGGAACTGGAACAATCACAACACCTGCATCACCTTCATCAGGAGTCACAGGACTGGGAGTTGGACCAAACGTATTTCAATGGAGCATTACAAATGCACCTTGTCCCCCATCTAACTCATCCGTTACCATCACAGGAGTAACAGCACCAACAACTGCAAATGCAGGATCTAATCAAACTATTTGTGGAACAACTGCTGCACTTACAGGAAATACAGCTACTACAGGAACAGGAACTTGGACATTGGTTAGTGGAACTGGAACAATTACTACTCCAACATCACCTTCATCAGGAGTCACAGGATTAGGAGTTGGACCAAACGTATTTCAATGGAGCATTACAAATGCACCTTGTCCTGCATCTAACTCATCTGTAACAATAACAGGAGTTGCATCTCCAACAACTGCAAATGCAGGCGCTAATCAAACTATTTGTGGAACAACTGCTGCACTTACAGGAAATACAGCTACTAC
>CAYWAV010000239.1:0-1285 GCA_964456225.1 uncultured Chitinophaga sp.
CAAATTATTACGCATTCGGAATGGAAATGGTAGGTAAGAATTACAGTAGTAATTCGTATAGATATGGCTTTAATGGGAAAGAGAATGATAATGAAATATCGGGAACAGGAAATAGTCAGGATTATGGGCTTAGAATGTATGACCCACGAATAGCTCGCTTCAAATCTTTTGACCCTTTAGCAAAATCTTTCCCTTGGAATAGTCCTTATTCTTTTGCAGAAGGTAGTCCGATTGAAAACATTGATTTGGATGGTGCAGAGAAGTATAACTATAGAATGTCTATGACAAGTCAAGGTGAAATTAAAATGACCTTGGTATCACAACAAGATATAGTTGATAAAGTAATTGTAGGTTATAAAACTGTTTCTTATGGTTCTGGTGCCGAAGTTCCTATATATAAAACCCGAATTAATCAAAGGCAAGCGTATAGTATTAACGGTAGTAATGCATCGTTAAGTACTGTCCAAGAATTACAAGGCACTAAAACACCAGCGTCTTTGGTGAATGCAGGGATGGATAAAATAAAAAGAGATTATGCTTCTAATGGCGGTCAGTTTTCTGCAAATTACAATATAACCTTTGGCAGATTCTTATTTGAGCAATCGTTTAAAGGTGTAAAACAGAGTAATTATGTTAAAGCGGCTCTAAATGTATGGGAAACAGTAGATACAGAAACATGGAAAAACGGCTCTTCACTATTCTTTTTGTATGATAATTTTGTAAGGCAGAACGACAATACTGGACATGATAAGCTACTACACTTTACAGCTTCTTCATACTACACAATGAAGTATGGAGCTAAAACTTCGTATTCTTTAGGTTGGTTAAAAGAGGCGGTATTTGATGGATTGCCAGGCTTGGTTAATTATGGTGAGGGTTGGGACAATAATGATATGAAAGCGAACCAAGACGGTATTAATTACGGAAAAACTATAAATAATGCAGTTGAAGGTAATACAGGAGAGTTTGAATTTTGTGATGACACTTGCGAATAATGGATAAGCTCAGTAGAAATATTATTCGTGGGATTATTTGTGTTAAATCACTCGTGATTACAGCATTTTTAATCAGTATGGTAGTTATTGGCTATCGCCAGTTTCGTTTTTACTCATCTGGCTTTCCAGAACATCAAGACTTTGCAAAAGAAAAAGAAGGTGTTGTATTTGGTATGTTTTTTTATCTTTTACCCCTCATATTATCACTATTGATTGATTTTAAAGAGCAGAAAAACGCTACATTAAAGGGTAAATGGTATTTGCTGACTTTATCCTTAATTGTTTTATAC
>CAYWAV010000240.1:0-1272 GCA_964456225.1 uncultured Chitinophaga sp.
CCCGCGGTTCGTCTGCTTCATCGAAATGGCTCGGTGCGTGGACGGCGACATATTTAAAACCGCCGACCCCCTCTTCCTTAAGTTGTCGGACCAAAGGTTCGAGCTCGACTGCACGTAACGCCGGGTATTCGACCGCTTCCGTTGCATGCTGAGCAGCCATCCCCAAGGCGCGCTTCACGTCGCTGCGGGCCAGCGACCCTGTCGAAAATCCAAATGCCTTCTTTTCCATCAGAATACCCCGTATTTGAGCGTAAGCTTACCGAGTTCGGAATCGGGCTTCAAAAACAGCTCGTTCAACGCCCCCACTTCATACCCCAAAGCTCACTTCCTTCGGCAAGCTTGAAAGAGACTGCGCCACGAGCTCCAACAAGCGTTCAGACCGTTCGTAGCCCTCCTGGATCTTCGGGATCGTGATCCCGAGATGCCGCTCCAGCTTGCACAGTTCGCTGTCGTTCCAAGTCATGATCTCAACAAAATCCCGAGGCGAGTACCCACCGAAGATTAAACACAACCACCGTCCCAAGGGCGAGACAAACCTTGCCAGAACCGTTCACTCGGCGCCGCCCATCCTCATCCCCCCAGATCCTCCCGGGTCACCCCGAGGGCGTGGCATTCGCCGTCGAGGAAGCCGCGGATGACTTCGGCGGGGCTGGTGCCGTAGGCGGGATCGAGTTCGCTGGGCCACGGTTTGGAAGTGAAACGATTGCAGCCCGGGAAGCCACAGTGCCATCAACCCAAAGATTCCGTAAGCGACATGCGCCTTACCGGTGTTCTTGTGCATTGTCACGAGGGTCCTCACCCAGGGTTGGTGTTCGGGTTCCGTGGCCATACGGTGTCGGCGAGCAACTGCAGTTCCTTGGGACTGCAAAGTCCTCGAGGTTTCTTGTCGACCCAGTCGAATCCTGGCCCTCTCGGCGGCCCAGAGCTCGCAGAGCAACGCTGCACCCGCAGCCTTCATGCTCATTGAAACTCGATCGATGACCACTCAGACCATCCTCACCCGCTCAACCCCTAAGCGCTGGGACAAATGCCCGTCCGGGTCATGGACCTCCAGATAGTTTGTCGGCGTGAGCGGGAGGCGATCGGAAAAGACCACCAGATTGTCGCCGTCACGGTCCTTGGCCGATGGGTACTTGATCCCAACGATCCGCCCGCTCTCGAACGCCACCCGCCCAATTCGCTGCGTCGGCGGCTCGGCCTCGATCTCCCAGGATCCAGTGAGTTCCTGCTCGGTGGTGCCGAGCGGCGCGCGGATGCGTGGGTCGGTCAGAT
>CAYWAV010000241.1:0-1247 GCA_964456225.1 uncultured Chitinophaga sp.
AATCATACACTCAACAAAAGCTCAAAAAACTGTAAGAATACTACTCGGCATCTTTAAAGAAGCTGGTGCACCCGATGGCTTATACACCAACTTACTTATTTCTGGTAAACGGGCATCTGCTTTGGTAGCTGACAAAAGAATAAAGGGAGTTTCGCTTACCGGTAGTGAAGCTGCAGGTGCAAGTATAGCATCGGAGGCTGGAAAGCATTTAAAGAAATCAGTATTGGAACTGGGAGGTAGCGATGCATTTATTGTACTGGATGATGCCGATATGGATAAAACGGTGGAATGGGCGGTAACAGGCAGGATAAATAATAATGGGCAATCTTGCGTTGCCTCTAAAAGGTTTATTGTGCTAGAAAGTGTGGCAGATATTTTTTTAGAAAAATTTAAAACTAAACTTTCTCAATTGTTAGTTGGCGACCCTATGGATGCCTCAACACAATTAGGGCCCATGAGTAGTGAAGCAGCAGCTGAGAAAATAGCAGCTCAGGTAAAAAAAGCTGTTGATGGTGGTGCAAGAATTTTATTGGGTGGAAAGAGGGTAAACCGAGAAGGTGCTTTTATGGAGCCTACTATCATTACCAATATGCAACGGGATAATCCTGTTTACTATGAAGAGTTCTTTGGTCCTGTGGCTACATTTTTTAGGGTGATGGATGAACAGGGGGCTATTGATTTAGCAAATGATTCGCCTTATGGCTTGGGCTGTAGCATATTTACGCAAGACATTGAAAGGGGAAAACGAGTTGCAAATCAAATTGAAACTGGGATGGTTTTCATTAATCACCCAACAGGAACAGAGGCTGATTTGCCTTTTGGCGGCATAAAACGCTCTGGTTATGGTAGAGAACTTTCTGAATTGGGTATTAACGAATTTGTAAACAAAAAACTAATCCGGATTAGTGAATTATCAGATCCTTTTTAAATAAATTAATTAGCCAAGAAATATTCTAAATAAAAATTATGAAAACTGAATTACAATTAAACGAAATGATTTTAGTTATAACTAACAAAATCAGAGAAAGGGATCCTGAATTACTGAAACACCTGAATGAAATGCCTATAACCGTTCCCTATAAGGAAAATCCTGAAATAACTGTTAAAACCTTAACGTCCTATTACGATTCACTTGTAGTCTTATTTGAAGAATATGAGAATAATCATGCTAAAAATTTGATGCCAAATAAATTTGAAAATTTACCAATAACTGAAATCGTAACTATGGAATTAGATAATTCTTATCA
>CAYWAV010000242.1:0-1215 GCA_964456225.1 uncultured Chitinophaga sp.
CGGTAATGCCGCACGTACGGATCTGAGTGGGGGGCGGTCCGCAAGGGCCGTCCCTGCCACACCCGTATATTGACCTCATACACAGACTAGCAATATGCGTATGTCATTTATTTTTCCATCCTTTATTGTTCCACCTCTAGAATTAAAAAATGAAACGTGACGACATCGAGGAATGGGTCTTGCGAATTCAGGATCGTCCGGGTGTGACGCCATGTAGCATGCCCTTTCATGAGGTAATTAGCTTCATCAATCTTATTTGTAGTAGCAAGTCGGCGATTACGAGTTCGTGGTCCAGTAAAATAAAAAGACTAGATATAGATATATTTGGTAAATCTAGGCCGTCAACTCTGTCGATTAGGGTAAATGGCGTAGGTTTTTATTCTTTTTTACTCAGGAATCAGGGCGTCGCCCTCTGGGTGCTAAAGACAATCGTGGAATCATTAGTGGCCGCAGGATATCTCGTCTCCATTAACATTGAGGGCGACCAATCAAGCGACGTAACCAACAGTATCTCTCTTGATAATTTTATGGAAGTAAGGCCCGATCTACCGCCGGGCCAGCACTTCGTCTATGCAGGTATGCGCAATAAAATTTTTACCTACCATAATGTTGACGTTCACATAAGGGCGTATTTTAGGGAACGTTACGGCAATGCCTCTGGATTTATTTGCAGCTATGCCATTAGGGCCCCATCGGATGGGATTGCGTTCGCTTTGCTGGTAAGAAGCTTAAGTGAAGACGGATGTGAGATTGCGGGGGACGGAGTTATGTCCGTGGAAATATCAGACCGGACGGACGGCGAGATGATTGAGGCGGCGGTGTATTACGACATGTCTATTTATCGAACTGGGCGAGCCTTTTACGAGAAAGGCTAAGCGTGTGGCCATTAAATAACTCAAATTCATCAGCAAACCCCTGTACTGGTTCATTGGGGACCGAAGACATGGACAGGTCGTAAATCCATTGCCGTCCTTAGTCCTGCCAAAGACTTCCCGCCATGCCCATCGTCCGTAAACGCCTGATCGCCCCGGCATCGCCCTCGCCGTGGGTGCATTTGTAGTGGGTCCGTATGCGGTAATGCCGCACGTACGGATCTGAGTGGGGGGCAGTCCGCAAGGGCCGTCCCTACCACACCCAACCTTTGATCAAATAGTTCCCCGCCGTCCCTTGTCCTCTCCGGTTAAGTCTCATCTCATCATCGGCGAAAACCGCCCC
>CAYWAV010000243.1:0-1169 GCA_964456225.1 uncultured Chitinophaga sp.
ACAGCAAACAAAGGGTAAGGAATATTATTTTCTTTTAAGAGTGTAGAAAATTTCCCCCTGTCTTCGGCAATGTCAAGTGCTTCATAACTTGTTCCGATAATTTTTATTCCATACCTGTTTAATTTTTCCGCCAGCTTCAAAGCAGTTTGTCCGCCAAGCTGAACAATTACGCCTTCGGGCTTTTCATTTTGAATGATGTCGTAAATATGCTCCCAAAAAACGGGTTCGAAATAAAGCCGGTCGGCAGTTGTGAAATCAGTTGATACAGTTTCGGGGTTACAGTTAATCATAATGGTTTCATACCCGCATTCTTTTGCTGCAAGTACACCATGAACACATGAATAATCAAATTCAATTCCTTGTCCTATACGATTTGGACCTGAACCCAATACAACTATTTTTTTTCTGTTTGTTGGTATCGCTTCATTTTCTTCTTCAAAAGTGGAATAGAAATAAGGAGTTTTCGCTTCAAATTCGGCAGCACAAGTATCAACCATTTTATAAACACGCTTAATATTATAATCCTCACGTTTTTTATACACATCACTTTCAAGGCAGCGAAGCAGATGAGCAATTTGACGATCAGCATAACCTTTTTGTTTTGCTTCAACTAATAATGCGCGCGGAATAGTTGAAATGGAATATTTTTCTATCTCTCGTTCCAACACAATTAATTCTTCTATCTGATGCAAGAACCAGGGATCAATATGGGTAAGATGATGAATGGTTTTGAAAGGAATGCCCAGTTTAAATGCATCATAAATATGAAAGAGGCGATTCCAGCTTGGATTTTCAAGACTATGTAATATTTCTTCTTGTTTTGTTAATTCTTTTCCATCGGCACCGAGTCCGTTTCTTCTTATTTCGAGCGATTGACAAGCTTTCTGCAATGCTTCCTGAAAACAACGACCTATTCCCATTGCTTCACCAACTGATTTCATTTGAAATCCCAGTCTTCTTTTGGCTCCTGGAAATTTATCGAAGTTCCATCTCGGTATTTTTACAATTACATAGTCAAGGGTTGGTTCGTGCAGCGCAGAGGTGTCTCCTGTAATAGGATTTTTCAATTCATCAAGATAATAACCGATAGCAAGTTTCGCTGCTATTCGTGCAATAGGATATCCGGTTGCTTTTGAAGCAAGTGCAGAAGAACGTGAAACTCTTGGATT
>CAYWAV010000244.1:0-1167 GCA_964456225.1 uncultured Chitinophaga sp.
TTAAAAAATTAAAAAGTATTACAATGACACGCTGTGGAATAAAAGATGTTCCAAAAACCATTGCCAAAATAAGCACATTGGAAATGTTAATTTTAGACGACAACAAACTAACAGAATTAAACAAACGGATTTTTAAATTAAAAAAACTAAGATATTTGTCGCTACAAAACAATCAACTAACTTCTATTTCAGAGAATATTAGTGTGATGCAGAATTTGGAAGTATTAGATTTAAGAGGGAACAAATTTCAGGAATTTGACCTTGCAGTTTTGAAGGCTTTGTTGCCTAAGTGTAGGATATTGAATTAGAGGGCACACCCATCCATCAGCAATCGCAATATGCAAATAAAGCGAATTTACAAGAATACTATATGAAAAGAATAATTCTATTTTTGGTATTTATTACAATTGCACTAAATGGATATTCCAATGATAGTTGCACTTTTTCAGTGTCAATAGATTGTCCAAAATCTGATTCAAAATACTGGAAAGGTCTGATTATAGTAACAAGTAGCGATAATAAATATTTTTTCATCTACGATTCTAAAGAAAAGATGACGCTTCCAAAAGGTGTGTATAAATTTAATTTATCATCCCGATTTTCAGACAATATTGATACAACAATCATCTTAGTTAATAATGTAAAGAAAATTACTATCAAAATTAATTGGCGCTACATATTTCAAGAATATTCAAGTTCAGTATTTAAGATAGAAGGAGATTCAATTGGCTTGTTCTATAAAAGAATGTATTCTAAAGGAGGCACATGCAATAATTTTACAGATCGAGATAAAATGGAAATATTTCAAACAAAAGATGGTCAATATTTTGCTCACCACTCCGATTCTATAATTATAGAGAATAATTATTGGATTGGCGAATCCAAAACAACAACATATCAAGATAAATTACTTTCAGAAGACAAAACAGCTTATATCAAAAATTATTTTCAATCAAATTTTGTTGCTTATGATAAAAAAGAGCGTTATAATAGTAATGAATGTATTGTCAAAATTGGCAGACATATATACGCTTTGAAACCTGAAACTTATATAAAATTACGAGAATACATTCTTAGATAATAAATAATCAGCACATATGCTCATCATTTTCTTTTCTTCTTAACAACCTTCTCTTCAGGCTCCTCATATCTTAAAACACCCCCCCA
>CAYWAV010000245.1:0-1161 GCA_964456225.1 uncultured Chitinophaga sp.
GTTTTTCCAAAGCAATCATTTCATTTTTATAAGCATCTTCTAAAGCTGTTTCTTTTTCGTAGAAATCAGTTGCTGAATTCGCAATCTTACGCGATTCTGCTGCTCGGTTGAAATAAATAACGGCTTCATCTTTCATCATTTCTGCCATTGATATCTCATCGGCAGTGTTTCCTTTAGTTGCAACCACAAACTGATTTAGTTTATTTTGATTGTCGGAATATTCTTTTGCATTTGCTACTCCAATTATTTGAGCAGACTCTAGTTGTTTTTCTTCTGATTGGCTAGCAAGCTTTTCCGCTTCTGCATAAATTGCATTCTTTGATGTTGTATTCTTTTCAGAAGCTGCTTTTGATTTTAAATCATTGGACTGAGAAGTTAAGTCGCCTGCCTCTTTTGAAAGAGTCTTTGCTTTTGTTGATTGCTCTTTAGCAGTTTCTGAAGAATATACGAAACCTGTTTCAGTAGATGTGTCTGTAGTTTTGGTTGTATTGTCAACTTCAGCATTGCTTGCAACTATGTTGTCCATTGTTTTGGTTGTATTGTCTACCGTTTTGGTTGTATTGTCTACCGTTTTGGTTGTATTATCAACTACTGCATTGCTTGCAACTATGTTGTCTATTGTTTTTGTTGTATTGTCTGCCGTTTGGGTTGTATTATCAACCACTGCATTATCTGTTGTTTTTGTTGTATTGTCTACTGTTTTGGTTGCATTGCCAACTAAAACAGTATCTGTTGTTTTGGTTGCATTGTCAGCAATTTGTGCTGACGAATTTGAATTGGACAAACTTTGAATTGCCAGATTGCGTTTTTCTTTTGAAAGATCTTCACTTTGTTTAATTTTTACTGCAAGTAATGCTTTCATTTCAGGATCTGAAGCCGCATTCATTTCTTGTTTTTTCTTTACTACATCCGCATCAATTGCAGTGCTCCAATTCATCAAAGCTGCTGATTTTGCTTTTTCTCTATCTGAAACATTAGCTATTGCTTCTGCAACTACAACTTCATCAGCATATAATTTATTAATACCAGCTGAGGTTGTTGGAGGATTATTAGATGTTGTTTTTTCATCAACTGCATTATCTGTTGAATTTGTATTATCAACTACAGCATTATTGGTTGTGGTTGTATTATCCGCAATTGCAGCATCTTTCTTTAACTTTT
>CAYWAV010000246.1:0-1146 GCA_964456225.1 uncultured Chitinophaga sp.
CTGTTCTCTGTATCCTAGAGCCAGACATTCGTTTCGCGCTACGCATCCCGACACACTTTGGGCGTCTCGTACCGTGTGTTCCCGTCCCTGCATCTTGTCCGAGACATTTTTGAGGATGCGAACACACGATGTCTCAATCACTCAAGGCGGCGGCAGCACACGTGCAAGCAAATTGACCATGATCAGCAAGAGCGCGTGACTCTAGCGTCTGATAACAACCTTGCATAGTGCTTCATTCGGCATCGTCAGTGTGCTCACGCTGTTGAGAGGTGCCAGAAAAGCTGTCATTTCAGATCGGCTGCTCGACCGTTGTGAGTGTGAGTACTTGATTGGGCTCTGAAGTTCATTGGATCAGACGTTAATGTTGCTGCTGACATCATTTAGTGATGGTGGTACATGCTCCTGTGGACGGCTGAGCGTCGATCCGAAAGGCAAGCAGCGAAACTACAGGGAGTAAGTTTGGGTTGGTCGACCCATTTCATTCGCTGCCAGTCGCAGTAGGTGATTGCGAGATTCGCTGCAATTTCGTATCCGGCACGGTTTGGTCCGCTGGTGAGAATCCTTGATCTTGATTGATTTTTGGCGGTATTTTCGTCTCTGAAGCCTGACATGAGCTCCCTGCAATGGAGGTGTCTGAAGGTCTCGCTGTGCTCCTTTCGAGTTAACCCGCTGTTGACTCATGATCACACCCCCACTCTGCGTCCATCTTGAGTACACTACCCTGTTGTGCTGTGCCTTCGGGTTCGATCTGCACAGAGCAGTATTGTATGTCACTGCACCAGCACCCTAAGTTTTCCATCTCCAGCCATGCTCAGAGTTGCGCGTGCGGCCTGTCTCTCATAGGCGCATAGGAGGCTGATTCGAGCTTCGGTACCGCAGTGGTGATAATTCATGCATTTGCAACATCTGGGGACGCTCATCTCCATGCAACTTACAGACAACCCGCCAATCCGATTTTGGGTTGGTCAACCCATCTGCTCTCTGTGAAACGCCGATGTGGGTACCTTGGCAGCTCATCAGCTCCTAATTCTGTGGTTATGAACTGTTGTACCAAAGAGTGCCATGAGAGTAAGTGATTTTTGCTCAGGTCTCGGCGCGACGGTATGAACCAAGGGTTCGCCTGCGTGACTGTGCTTCCCCCTGTTC
>CAYWAV010000247.1:0-1137 GCA_964456225.1 uncultured Chitinophaga sp.
GAGTCCCGCGCCTTTGCGGGATGTGGCAATCTCACCTTATCTATATCTTCACCATCTTCTTCACCACTCTATTCTCTCCCGAAACAATTATTACCGAATAAACACCTTTCGCTAATCCTGAAATATCAATTTGTTTTTGGCTAGACTCCAAAACCAATTTTCCTGTAACATCCATAATCAAAATAGAAGAAATACCTTCCGCATCAACGTTAACAATATCGCTAGCAGGATTTGGAAAAACCTGAAACTTGTCACCTGAAACCTGAAACTCATTTATTCCTGTTAACTGACTCAATTTATATTTTCTGAAAAACAACCAGATCTTTTCAGATGCTTTAAAATCCTGATTGGTAACTCCTATTACAAAAGGAGAACCCGGCCACGTATGTCCGCCACCAATAATTTTATATTTCTCGCAGGTTGAACCATTAGTTCCACCATTGTAAACATAATGTTCAGCAGTGCAGCCATCAGAAGTGCTTGTATTGGGCACATTTGTAAAAACCGGAGTTGGATTACAATTATTATTTGTCACCCAATAATTCACCAAAGCATCAATGCCCATTGAGCCTCCTCCTCCTCCGTAAGCAACTGTTCCGTCAGCATTACCACTGATCTGCATAACAGGCACCGGACGGCCAGATGAGCAAATTGAATTCTGATAGGTAGTCATGCTACCTGTTACTGAAGCAATAGCTGCAATTTTATTACTTAATTCACATGCTAAAGTATGACTCATATATCCGCCATTGCTCATTCCGCAAGAGTAGACCATGTCTGCATCAATATTATATTGTGTTAAAAGCGTATCAATTAAATTGGAAATAAATCCAATATCATCCATTGCTGTACCAAATCCTGCATTCCAATATGGCTGACTGCTACCATCTAATGTTCCGTTCGGATAAACGAAAATCACATTGGCAGTATCCGCAATAGGCGCGAAATTCGAATATGCTTGTTCTGCTGTTGCATTGGATGTGTATCCATGCAAATCAAACACCAATGGACGCGCTGTTGTTCCGGTGTATGCTGCTGGAACATAAACTCTATAGTTACGATAGATTCCACCAGACATGATGCTATCAATTACAGTTGTTTGAGCAAAAGAAATGCTGCTTAATAAAATGAATTTGG
>CAYWAV010000248.1:0-1111 GCA_964456225.1 uncultured Chitinophaga sp.
TGATCCACTGCAAGAAGCAAGGTAGGGCTGGTAGCTGACTGAGCCGCAGCTGCGCAGGCAACATGGTCTGTTCAAAATGTTGATCGACGCGTGGAAGAGGCATCAACATCAGCATTCGCATCGAGATATGACCATAGCGGGAATGCAACCACGGCACACGGCTCTCCAGAGATGTAAACTCCATACACGACAGCAGGGCGACGTATTTGACTACACGCGCACAACAACCCGGACTACCGATGACGAATGGAACGGCATATACACACCTTCAAATCCCAGTCGCCACATGTTACGATAGCGAATGTTTTGTTTGGATCATTCGCAACAGCATGGCCGGACTGATCTATTAGGCCTGCGACAAAATCATTCAAGGTGAATAGTCACCGTGCGGAACAAGCCAAAATAAGCTCATTCAGCACACAACGAGTACCTTGTTGCTGCAAGAATTCTCGCAGTTGCGCATACACTACGGGAAAAGGCTCTGCTGCGGCCACCGTGGCTTGCTGCAATAATGATGAAAACGAAAGACATTCTCGTTTGACTTCACGCAGCACTGACCAACGTGCTCGCATTCTCTACTTTAACAAATTCGACGAACCCTTACCTCGATGCCCGTAAGTTCCGTGCAGAATGCGGTCAGTTGCGGCTGATGTACGGGGCGGACGTATTTGTGAAAGCACGCCACTTCTTTTTGCAGTTGCGTATCGACCACAACGACCGGCCACTCGATGATCTCTTGTGGGCCAAACGAGCGATTGCTGTCGCAAGTTGCTGCAGAAGCAGTGATCATGGCACGGCGAGTCAATATACCCATGACACATGGCAGATGGTATAGTTAATGTCGGGTAAGACAATCGCGCTTCAAGTTGCACCAGCAAAACCAACAACACAGATGACAACGGATGCCGTACCTTCGAAATCAAGCACTAGCAAGTAACGGAACGGGCATTGTGATGCCGGTGCCGAGTTGCTGGACTGCTTGATGTCATCCGCAGCCTCAATAGAGCTCCTGCCGTTCGAAGCACTACCAGCTGCTCGATCCGTGGATAGAGCTACCGCTGCCCACACCAGCTCGATCAGCCCAGGTTCGGTCCGCCTGTTGGGGCGCTGC
>CAYWAV010000249.1:0-218 GCA_964456225.1 uncultured Chitinophaga sp.
AATCAAAACCACCCGCTCGCCCTTCAACTGTCCACGCTCTTGCAAAATCGTGTAGGCATCGAGAAGGGCTTGAGTGGGATGACCACGTTGACCATCGCCCGCATTGAGAACTGGTATTTTCAAAAGCTCTGAAATCTTTCTGCATATTCCAGGGCTTGAATGGCGCATGACAAGTGCCGATGCCCCCAAAGCCTCAAGAGTCAGCGCTGTGTCTTCAA
>CAYWAV010000249.1:228-1091 GCA_964456225.1 uncultured Chitinophaga sp.
CCTTTGACCATGCTGCTCTGGCTGGGATCAAAAAAAAGGGGCTTTACGCCCAATCGAAAAGCCGCCATTTCAAAGCTGGCGCGTGTTCGGGTGCTCGGCTCAAAGAATAAAAGTCCTAAAACCTTCGAACCCAAAGGCTTCGGAGACATTTTTTTAAGCTTCGTCGTTTTTTGAAATAGGCTCTCGATCGCTTGTACGGAAAGGGACTCAACATCAAGAAAGGATTGCCCTAAAAGAGCCATGGACACACAGTAAATAGGGGGCAATAGCTTGTCAACAATCAGCATCTAGATGCTCACTATGACACTGTGTTTATTTACATCTTAAGAGCATGTACACATGAGAGCCATCAGTGTTAGGCCTGCAAATAAGAAAGAAAAGAAACAATATGAAGACACCACTTTATTGGACGCCGAAAAACTCAATATTCCCTATCAAGTTCTTGTTCGCCTCTTCATTCTAGACGGACTAAGAAGAATTAACGAAGCGGCCTAGAGGCACTTGAGAGTTAAGGTTGCTGTGTCAGCTGGCTTTGCCAGACTCCTTCTCTAGCCTCTCTGCAATCCATATTTTTAATAAGGTTTGATAGCCAATATCGCTAAAGCTAAATAGGTTCTTGTATTCAAAGTCGCAACTTAATGATCGCACATAAAGTGATGATATCGTTTTGAATATAGCTTTAGAGCGAGTGAACAATCGATATTGTAGTGTTACTGGGCCGATTTGTGGGTTCGGAGACTAGATCAAAACAAGATAGAAACTTTGGCAAAGACATAAGCAGCGGCGTAAAGTGGCAAATGTCTTGTCCGCGCCCGGCTCAATAATCAAATAACTAAATTTACACTGCCACGCCTAGCGGCCGA
>CAYWAV010000250.1:0-1079 GCA_964456225.1 uncultured Chitinophaga sp.
AAAGTGATAACGTTCCGCAAAATAATGCGATTGCTGCAAGTAAAGTTTTTTTCATATAAATGTTTTTAAATTTAAAATACAAAAATGAAAATTATTTATTACAATGCCTTTTGTGTTTTGTGAACTGCACAGATGGGTTTGTGAATGGAGAAATACAGTAAATTAAAAAACGCATGATATTTAATAATATCATGCGTTGCTTTGGGTAATTATAAGTTTATAATTTACTTTTTGTATTTATTTGTATTTATACGCCTCTTTACAATCTGTAATTATTGGCGCTCCGTTTCCGCCCCAAATTGATGGTCCGTATTTGGCACCGTCATAGTTTTGTGTAATTACACCATTTTCATAAGCACATTTAACGCCAATTTTTACTATAGTAATTGTGCGTATGCTGCGTTTAATAATAACTCCTGTTTTTATGTGCCTTGTATAATTCCAATCTTTCCCAGCTATGTATGCGTATTCTACTTTTTCGTTGCGTGTAGAATTTGCTTGTTCTGCTTTTGCAAATGCAAGAGCTTCCGCTTTCAATTTAGGGTCTTTTAATGTTTCTACTGGTAAGGTATTGCTTGAAGCCCTGCATCTATTATACAACTCGCACTGCTCTATACAACTAGCTATGTATAGCGATTGAAACAAAGCTGGGTTCGCGTATATTTCTTCCACTCTTGCTTTGCTTTTCCCCAAAATCACATAGCCCTCCATAGATTTATCCTTTTCCGACCGAGATTTTGCAGAACTACAATCGAGTGCTACATCAACACCATATCCACCATAATTTATAATATACACGTCTTTTTCGAGAGGTTGAATAATTTTGTCATTCCAGTTAAGGCCACTCCCTTTATCTTCCACAACTCTTGATACATTATCTATTGAAAAAGGGAGATAGTCAAAATTTGCGGCTCCTGTTTTTAAGCCTTTAACAACCATGCCATCAATAAATGCTACTATGGGTGATTTCCCTTCATGGTAATGTATTAGTAGTTGTCGTTTTGTGGTATCAAGCTGAAAACTTACTTGCGAAAAATATCTTTCGTCAGAAATACTCGCATAACCTCTGCTATCTAAAC
>CAYWAV010000251.1:0-1054 GCA_964456225.1 uncultured Chitinophaga sp.
CAGTTACACCAGGATTCCCGCTGGCAATCCAAGGAGGTCCGCCAGCACCACCTGCAGTTGCAGTTGCACCACCGCCACCTAATCCGAAAGAAGCAACTCCGGCAGTTCCGTTAGGGCAACCACCAGCACCTCCAGCACCATTCGCATCTCCTCCGCCAATTCCTCCGCCACCTCCGGCAACTATAAATCTATTTGCAAGTCCAAATGGAGCAATTCTTATATCGGATGCACCACCGCCACCGCAAGATGCATTACTAGCAGCGCCTCCGGCAGCTTGACCAGCACCCCCACCGTTATATCCTGTTCCTGGACAAGCACCAACACAGCCAACGTTTATTTGTAAAGTACTTCCTGGTGTTACAGCCATTGTTGCTGTTACTGTTGCTCCTAAGCCACCAGTTCCACCAGCGGCTGCGCCTCCTCCTTGCGCTCCCGCAACAATTACGTTGATGCTTGTAACACATGGTGGAACAACCCAGTTGACCGGTGCACCTGTACATCCAAAGTTAACTGTAGTTTGAGCTATTAGGCTTGAAGAAGCAATAACAGCAAGGAGGAGTAATATTTTTTTCATGCTTAAATTTGTTTAGAATAGAAAGGGTAAACCTTAGTTCAGAATAGATGCTAGATACAATGAAAAGGTTGCATGCATAACCCCTATTTTTTAGTATAAAAGTTAGGAGTAAATTACTAGTTAAAATTCTAAATCCAAATCGAATTTTTGGCGGAAGGTATTGATGGCAGGATTTTTCTCTACAAGCCTTTTGTAACGGTCGGTTGCAGTGTATAAGTTTGTTTTGTCTTCAAGCATATTCATTACCAATTGAAGTTGAATGGAATAGTTGTTCAATTCCTTTCTTAAAAATCCTAAAAATACCAATTTGTCTTCATTTATAGATTCTTCAATGGCTTTGTTTGTGATGATGAACTCAATGTTAAAATTGTCTTTTAGTAAGGGTTTTTTGTTGAGCAAGTTGGTTGCTAAATTGGTTTTCCCTTTTTCTTTTATGCTGTTTGCATATTTTTCCCAAACAGTTTCTAGTTGTTGTTGAGT
>CAYWAV010000252.1:0-1043 GCA_964456225.1 uncultured Chitinophaga sp.
TCATAAATGGATTTCGCAGAGTTGCTAAAAAAGGAAAGCGGAAACCATTTTTAATATAGCTGGCAATGTTGTAAGCCATAATAAATCCGCCACAAGCAAAGCCTGTGATGAAGTAGGAGTAAAAACTCATTTTATCAAAATATTCCGGACCCCAGAATAAATAAGCAACACCATAACGCGGGGCAACACTGTTGGTGATAATTCCAAAAAATATCAACCAAAAAATTAAGAGTAATTGATTTTTTTTAAAGTCGAGAAGAAGTAACCTGAATGCAAACGAATAAAAGAATCTCCGGAAAGTGGTGTGTTTCCGTATTTTCATTCTTATTCGAGTAATGAGTAGCATAGGATTGTATGTGGTTCTTATTTATTCGTTATTGAAAATATTGTCATTTCGAGCTTGTCGAGAAACTTACGATAAGCAATCTCGTTCTTCAAAATTGAGTCGCATCTAAATGTCATTTCGGTTGTTAGTTGGCCTTTTGCTTCGAAAGGTTTCTCGATAAGCTCGAAATGACATCCTGCTTTTATTCGGTGTCAATAATTTGAACTTTACTCTTTGAAAATTTAACTAAATCGTCCCAGTTTTCAGAAATCAGTGCTTCTTTCTTTTTTCTGCTCCAATCTTTTATCTTCTTTTCCCACTTTATTGCTTCCAATGGATCGATGAAATTTATATGGTACATTAATTCTAATGGTCTGCGGGTAAATGTGTAACAATTTTTATTAATACCTTGATGATGTTCTTCTAATCTTCTTTCTAAATTATTCGTTACTCCTGTGTAATATTTTTGATCGGAACATTTTAAAATGTAAACGTAAAAATTCATATTTGTTTCTTAGTTTATTGTTTCGAGTTTGTTGAAACGTTGTTAATTATCAGCTCTGTTTTATTGTCATTTCGAGCTTGTCGAGAAACTTACGATAAGCAATCTCGTTCTTCAAAATTGAGTCGCATCTAAATGTCATTTCGGTTGTTAGTTGGCCTTTTGCTTCGAAAGGTTTCTCGACAAGCTCGAAATGACATTTTATATGTCAAAATC
>CAYWAV010000253.1:0-1032 GCA_964456225.1 uncultured Chitinophaga sp.
GACGCAGCGGACTTCATACCAGGAGCACGCAATGCCCAGACCACCGAATGCCCAACTCACCCATCTCGGATTCCTTGTGCGCGACCTGGATGGAATGATCGACTTTTACACCCGTGTGATCGGACTGGTGCTGACCGACCGCGGGCCCTACCGCGGCGGTGGCGAAATCGCCTTCATGAGCCGCACGCCCGAAGAGCACCATCAGGTGGTCATGGTGTCCGGCCGCAAGGATGACGTTCATGCGTCCACCATCAACCAGATCTCCTTCCATGTCGATACGCTGGAAGACCTGCGCACGTTCTACGCCAACCTGGTTGCCGAGAAAGTGAAGGAGCTCGCGCCACGCGATCATGGCAATGCCTGGAGCGTGTATTTCCACGATCCCGAAGGCAACCGCCTCGAGCTCTATACGCCCTCACCCTGGTACGTGGCCCAGCCCTTTGGCAAAGACCTGGATCTGACCGAGCCGGCCGAAACCATCCGTGCGAAGACCGAAGCCATGATCCTCTCCAACCCCACGCTGAAAGCCCGCCAGGCCTGGGCCGACAACATGGCGGAAACGCTGAAGTCTTAGCAGGCTGTTGAAAATCGCTTCCTGATCCGGAAACATTCGCTTCATGCCGACACTCTTCAGAGGGAAGCGGTTTTCAACAGCCCCTGAAACAGGGGATCAAGGGGGTGTGTCCTCCTTTTTCAACACCCTGTTAAGGCCTGAATCCACGCCGTTCAGAATCAGGCCGCCAGGTTCATCCAAGGAGGAGTGCACCATGAAACGCTCGCAATCGTTGTTCAGTGGCATCCTGACCGCCCTGCTCGCCCTGTCCTGGGCGCTTCCGCTGGCGGCACAGGACTACCCCACCAAGCCCATCCGCTTCACCATCTGCTGCGCACCCGGTGGCAGCGCGGATCAGGTCACCCGGCTGCTGGCCGACAAACTGGCCGCGCGCCTGGGACAGCCGGTGGTGCCGGAGAACCGCATCGGTGGCAGCGGCGTGCTGTCCAACGGTGACGGGGTGAAAGCGGCTCCGGACG
>CAYWAV010000254.1:0-1014 GCA_964456225.1 uncultured Chitinophaga sp.
CTTTGAGTACCGAATTTATTTTGAAAGATCCTACAGTAGAATTCGCTGTGTTGGAAACTGCTCGTGGTGGTATTCTCCGCTCCGGTTTGGGCTTTAGTAGATGCGATATTGGAATCATTACCAACATACAGGAAGATCATTTAGGAATAAGCGATATCCATGATTTAAAAGATTTAGCACGTGTAAAAGCAGTGGTGGTGAACAGTGTGAAGAAAAGTGGCTGGGCGGTATTAAATGCTGAAGATGTAAATTGTGTAGAAATAGCAAAACAATTAGATTGCAAAGTAGCCTACTTTAGTATGAACGAACATTGCGATGTAATTGTGAACCATTGCAGAACAGGAGGCGTTGCTGCTATTTATGAAAATGGATACATCACCATCAAAAAAGGGGATTGGAAAATGCGTGTTGAAAAAGCAACACATGTTCCGCTTACATTAAATGGAAAAGCAAAATTTATGATTGCAAATGTTTTAGCCGCAACTTTAGCTAGTTATTTGTGGGGCTTTAAAACGGAAGATATTAAATTGTCGCTTGCTACATTTATTCCAAGTGCAGCACAAACTCCGGGACGAATGAATATTTTCGATTTCAAGAAATTTAAAGTGATGATTGATTTTGCTCACAATCCTTCTGGATATTTGGGAATAGAAGATTTCTTACAAAGCATAGACTCATCTCATAAAATTGGAATTATTGCAGGAGTGGGCGATAGAAGAGATGAGGATATTAAAGATTGTGCAGTAATTGCTGCTCGTATGTTCGACCATATTATTATTCGTCAAGAAAAACATTTGCGTGGACGAACAGAAGAAGAAATCATTAATTTAATTATTGAAGGAATTAAATCGGTGGATAAAAAGGTGACCTATGAAAGTATTCCCAAAGAAACGGATGCAATAAAACACGCTATAAATCTTGCTAAAGAAGGAACATTTATTACTGCATTAAGCGATGTGATTACCAATGCAATTGAAGTGGTACAACAACATTTGGATAAAGAGGTGGAAGAGG